>PKDL01000012.1 GCA_002863065.1 Pseudomonadota bacterium | reverse complement strand
ACGAGAGAAGATCGTAAAAGTGCTGGCATCAGTCGCGGACGGAAGTGATGCGGTAATGGCGTGGTTGGAAAAACAGAGCCTTGAGCCATCCCTCGCTAGCGGGCTGCGGTCAGATATGCGTTATATTCTGGATGTTTTAGCACAACGCAAGCAGGACCAATAACATCCAGGTACCAGTTGCTTCTTTGAGGTGCGAACGATGATGACATTGGTTGGGTACATACGAGAGACGCATATTATTGTGCTTTGCTTCGCGTTGATGATCGCCTTTGGCGCGTCCGGACAAGTGGACTTACAGGACGACGATAGTATTCGTGGTCTTGTAAATTCGGTAGTCACACCTTCCATTCCAAAGGACTCGCTCTGCATTGCCCGACCTGGTTTGGTAGGTGGACTGATTATCGTGGGTTCGAAAGACGCAAATGGTATCTGTTCGGCGAGCCATGGGATCATCGGCGCTGACGTGTTGCCGATACATGAAGCAGGACAACAAATATTGGTAGTCAAACGATGGCATGAAGCATCGCCAAAAATGCGCGCTGAGCTAGCTCGTGAATGGGTTCAAAACGGTGTGCTCGCGTTTGCAAAGGTAATGCTAGCCCCTGATAAGGCATTTATCGCGGGTGGGACAGGGTTTCACGGGCCGCGTGGCGCGCCCGACGGGAAAGGAGGCGCTGTAGTGACTGTGTGGCTGAAAGGCACTCAAGTGCTATCACCTAAGGGCCAGCAACAAAGATACACGGAAGTACAATTCACCTACAGTCCCGATGCACTTGGTACAAACGCGGAGATCATCGGAACCAAGACCCTCGACGTTGTCCCAGCACCCACGACGCGAAAACCGCGTCAGATCACCGAGTAAATCCAGCCACAGGCTAATAGGAATCCAACTATCCAAAGCCACTTCACCCGCAATGCGTGACGAGTATTGAGAGGTTCTTGGGGGTCCGGCTTCAGGTGTTCGGTATCCTTCTCGGCTCGTATAGACGAGGCCTTCACCGCTTGTGGGTTACTTACCGTGTAATTATTACCTTCCAAGGCCGGGGGAACTGGCTCCGGGTCGATGACCACCGCGACCTCGTTCATCCGTTTGGATTCAGCCAATGGACCCGAATCTGGTTTGCTCCAGTGTGATGATAGTGGTGGGAGCAAGTCGACGGGCAGCGATTGACCAGAAGCGAGCACTTCAAGGGCACCGATAATCGTCCCATCATCTAATGGCTGTTCGTCTAATCGTACGTTTCGTAGTAGTGCATGGAGATGCACCAAGTCTTGAGGGATCGGCACGCCATCCACGGTTTCTGAGGGGAGATGGCTAGATGCCTCGCCACTTCGTCCTAAGAGCATATGAGCAAGCAGCTGTGCCGTGGAATGATAGACAGGACTCGTTCGTGCGGAAGACAAGCCCACACCGAGCAAGGAGACGTCTTCGTTTTGGCCGTCACTCCAGTAATAAACTTGGTGCGGCTCGATGTATAGATGTGGGGTTGCGTAGTGAGCCGCTTCAAGTTGTATGCGAGACACCTTCGCACCGATGCGACATGCAGCTCGTACACTAAAAGGACCTGACTGGGCGATCATCTGTTTGATTGAGGTACCTGAAGGTTGCCGAAACACTCGATACAACCAACCCGTATCGTCATCAATGCCAAATTCAAGCAGGTTCGACACCAAGGCGGATCTCCATTTCCGCACTTGGTGGGACTCGGTATAAAACTGGGCGAGATCATCGGTGGTGCCCGGTAATACCTCCGGACAGCGCACCGTCACTAACGCGGGCGTGCCATCAATATAGCTCTCAGCAAGATGTAATTTCATGCCGCCGAGCATGCCAACCTGCTCAGACGTGATGCGGTATGCTCGACGTATTCTTACCGGCGGTGTTGTCGACACCGTTTGAAAGAGAAGGGCTGTTCGAGAAGCGTCACGTGGGCAGGCCCGTTCATAGGTGGTGTGTCCACATAAATGACAAATGCGCAGTGTATCCGTAGTCATAAAAGCGGTGTCATGGGACTATTTCGTGTGGTTCGAATTCGTGCGACACGACGTGTCGGTACGAATCGATCAGCTCGCCGATAGTTGCTGGAGTTCGTCTCGGCTAGCTTGCCGGACTTCCACAACTTCAAGTTCGAAATGAAGTGTGACTCCGGCGAGCTGGTGGTTTCCGGTCGCAATAACATCATCGCCTTCTATCGCTACCACGGTGAATATTGCCACTTTGTCTGGCTGCTCAGGGTGTTGTCCGTGGAATTGACCACCCGGCCGCACCTGGGGCTGCATGCTCTCAGGGAATGCGGACATCGGCACACGTACGTCCAATAAAGGGTCACGCAGACCATATCCCTGGTCTGGAGGTACAATTGCCGATACCTGCTCACCTGCAACGAGCCCAGCTAATGCCGCCTCGACCCCCTTGACCAGCTGACCATGCCCGTGAAAATACTGCAGAGGGTCCTTTCCGCGTGAGCTATCTATGATGTCGCCGGATGGCGATGTGAGGTGGTAATGAATTCGGACGGCGCTGTCCTTTTCGATCTTCATATATCTCCAACAGTGCGGCGCATTTCTTTTGGGACCAGGCGGAGCGTATCATCAGTTACAACAAAGATGTGCGTAATCTTTCAGTTACTGCATCCGAGAATCACCTAACAAGAGGGGGCTGATGATGTCGTACTTATACGCCGCGCTCGCTGCACAAGGGATACTATTCGTGGCTTGGCTATGGTCACTAAAGTCGGGGAAGGTATCGCATGTAGATATCTTATGGGGACCCGTTATTGTCGTTTGTGGTTGGGTAAGCGCCATCAACCATGGCTTGACTCACCGCAGCTTAGTCGTCTTGATCCTTGCCACGACCTGGAGCCTCCGCTTAGCTGCATACTTGTGTTGGCGGAATTGGAGTCAGCCGGAAGACCGGCGTTATAAGGTAATGCGAGACAAGTACCCAGGTTTCCGATGGTCTAGCTTATGTATCGTTTTTGTATTGCAAGGAGGTCTTGCCTTCGTGGTGTCGATGCCACTGCAGGCGGTGTGCCGAAATGATGGCACCGGTTGGTTTGCGTGGGATGTGGTTGGCTTCGGTTTATTCTTTTTGGGTTTGTACTTCGAAAGTATTGGTGACTGGCAGCTTGCTGGTTTTTTAAGGAAGCCTGAGTCTGCAGGTGCTGTGTTGAAAACGGGGCTTTGGAGATACACCCGACATCCTAACTATTTTGGTGATTTCTGCGTATGGTGGGGCTTATTCATTTTGTGCATTGAAAACGGGTCTGGCTGGTGGTCTATCTGCAGCCCATTATTGATGAGCTGGCTGCTTTTACGCGTATCCGGGGCTGCACTTCTAGAAAGTACAATTCACAACCGTCGCCCGGAGTATGCAGAGTACGTCCGACAAACGAATACGTTCTTTCCAGGAAAGCCTAAGATGTAGTAGACGCACCGATATGCGTGAGAAAGCATCCTCTAAGCGCCTAGCCATAGCGGCACAGATTGAAACACAGTCAAAAAGGACATCCATGAGTATCCTTCAAGAGGCAAACGGCTCGCTAGCAAGAACAGCCACGCAACGGCGGCATATGCCCGATATTGCTGACACCCGACCTAATATCGAGGGTGCGCTCGACCGGGTTGGCATGAGCCACATCGAAATGCCTGTTCGCTTGTTAGGCCCGACCGGTGCCGTGAACCAATGCATGGCAGTGGTGGACGCCTATGTGAGCCTTGACGCTACGCAAGCTAAAGGCATTCACATGTCCCGGCTGTTCTTAGCGCTTCAAGACCATCTGGAGGAGAACATCTTCAGTCCTGATGGGCTTCGTTCTCTGCTTGAGCAGTTCATAGCGCGTCATGAAGGACTGTCTCAATCAGCGGAAGTTATTATCCGTTTTGACTGGATGCGTAAACGCCGTGCTTTAGTTTCCGAGCAGACCGGGTGGAGAAGCTACCCTGTTCAATTCAGAGCAGTTTTAGACCCGGATGGCTTCCACCTGTCTATGGAGACCACCATTACCTATTCCAGCACCTGTCCATGCTCAGCGGCACTTGCCCGGCAGTTGATACAAGAGCGTTTTGAGGCTGACGTGGAGAGTGGTCTATCGGTTGACTACGAATCTGTACACCATTGGCTAGGGCGCGCAGAGAGCATCTGCGCCACCCCCCATAGCCAACGGTCTGAGGCCCACATACAGTTGGATATTGGTCAAGATGTATCATCGCCCGCAATTGATGATGTGATTGACGCTGCCGAAGACGCTCTGCAAACGCCGGTTCAGGCGGCGGTGAAACGAGAGGATGAGCAAGCATTTGCCCTGCGAAATGGGCAAAACTTGATGTTTTGTGAAGATGCGGCTCGCCGACTAAAGAATTGCTTCGAAGCATTTACGACAGTGGCTGACTTCCGGATTCGGGTCACGCATCGCGAAAGTCTCCACCCACACAATGCAGAAGCGATAGTAACAAAAGGATACTAAGCCGAGTCCGACTTGGTCTGCCAGAGCGTGCCTACTCCAGGTATGGGCTTCGGTAGAGGAATTCTCTATGGAAATGCGTCCGAATGCGCCCCGCGCAATATATCGCCCGAGAGGGGAAGCCGTTCTTATCTTTGAACGACATGGTTCCCAGCAAGTGTTACCTCTAGACTTAGACGTTGTGCCGTTCCCGCCATCAACAGACATTGTGGATGAGCCCCAGGCGGGACGGGCCATCATTAGCCGGGTAGCGAATGGGCATCGCCTTCTCGTTTATGGTGGTGGCGGCCAGGTTGCTGTGAACGGTAAACCGGTTACACAAAGCCAGTTTCTACAGGACGGCGACCATATCTCCGCAGATAACTTTTCCGCGGCCTACCGAGATTCTGAAGTGACTTCGACGGCATTCCAGCCCATTGTGCTTTGTATATGTCCACCGGATGGGCCCATGGTTGAGATACGGAGCCAACGACGTGAGTTGGTCATCGGCCGAACGGAGGGCGATGTTATCATTGAAGACCCTGCTTTGGATGATGTGCACTGCATTTTGACTCGGGCAGACGATGGACAGCTACAGATCGAAGACTGCGCTTCACAGCACGGTGTGTTCGTAGATGGAATCCGGATCTTTGGTCAAGACAGGTTGCGCGAAGGGTCAGCCGTGCATATTGGCGACACCCGCGTCATGGCGCGTATTGAGAAAGTGCTCGCGTCCAAAATAACCACCAGTAACCACACTCCTGTTGGTGGGCCATCTGGAGCAACTCGCCACCGTTCCGCTGTAATTCCTGGGCCTAGCAAGTACCGTCAGGATGTGCGCCGCACATTTTCGGATGACATGCCCACTCGTATGGAGCACCGCAAGGATCTCTCTAGCATGGGGTCTAAGGAGTCTACACGGCACAGGAAGGCCCCTTCAATCCGGATACCCGGACCGGCGAAAAGCCATGCCTGGGCACCACTGACCAGGCACGATGCAAAGCAGCAGAGCTCGCCGGATACGTTGACTCAAATTCGCGAGAGCATGGGCCGTCGGCCATTGGTGGTGGACGCAGCGACCCGTTATGATCTGAAACGCCAGCGATTACTACAACAACGGCCGGCCACACGCACAGCTGAATCCGATCGATAGAGTTATCCAAGTCTCATTGCACCAAGCTTTTTCCTACACGCACACGAAAACTACACGTCACGGTGGATGGCATCTGTATTTTTCGCAGCACCCCGTCGATGCAGCGTGTTGCCCTAGTAGTGTCGGGGATGCGGGTGCGAATCACCCGTTCTCGACGAACTATGATGTCAATGTCGATAAGCTTTGCGCCGCGGTAACATTGAGATACTTTCGGGTTCGCCCGGAATAAAAATGCGACGGTATCTGCATGGTTACAGCCATTTCCTATGTTGAGTCGTGAAAAGGCGCTAGGTATTTGATCAGGTCCAGTTGTATTTATGGACTGCATGAAGACTCGTTCGGCGTGCAATGGAAAGGCTAAAACATTCACGCTTTCCTGCTGTTTACCGAAGACTGTTGGAGCCAACTCGACCGCGGTACGATACTCTTTAAACGCATCAACGAAACGCAGCTCCAAAAATGCCACCAGCCCACGTAGGTACGGTATGTTTGCGAGAGGTTCTTCACTATTCCGCTTGGCGATTTCAAGAGCGTCTAAAGCCTCACGAAACTGATCAGCCAGAATGTGTGCTTGTGCCAAAACGAGCCGATGGCGTTGCACCGCGGGCTCCGATTGTAGTGCCAGCTTCGCGTACTCCAAGGCCTCCTTTGAAAACTCCAGCCTCATCGCTAAAAAGGCCAGCATCGAAAGTACATCCGGCCTTTTACTAGATATCGAACGTGCACGACGCCACGCGTCTTCAGTACGCCCTTGTAACACTAGAGCAGTTACTACTTGCAGCTGTGGACCTGGATCGTTTGGTGATAACTCTGACGCCCGCTCTAGAAGCATTAACCCGCGTTCGTATTCCTTTATGTTCACATACAGGCGACCCAAATTGTACAGGCTGTCTACATGCTCGGTGTTTAAACGCAGCGCAGCCTGAAAGGCGTCGATCGCGCTCTTTACATCGTTTATTGCCAAAGAGACGACGCCGAGGTTATAGCGAAGCTCGGCATCTTTTGGCGAAAGCTCAACCGCTCGTTGTAAATGAGTTCTTGCCACTGATAGCTTGTTCTCATCCCAAGCTTTGACCGCCCGCTGAACCTCGGTATCCAAGGGGGACAAACGCTGACTATTAGCTGTCGTGGCAATGCTGAGTAGCAAGAGTAGGTAGAAGATTCGCATGGATTGTCAGGGTAACATCCAATGCAATGACGAGCACCTATACGTCGAATTACAGACAGATTAGGGATGTACTATAGTTCGGGGCAGTGAGGGGAAATGGGTTATGGATATACGCGAACGGATTCAGTTTACCTGCCCGCACAACCCTTCCGAGGTGTTGCAAGCCACCGATACGGCTTTGAGCTGTGCGAGCAATGGAAGGATGTACCCGGTGCTTGCCGGTATACCGATACTTCACCCAGATCCGATTCGTTGGATTGCTGACCATCGAGATGCCATTCTTGCGGCGTTGGCATCTTCCTGGCGGCTTAGTGATTCTGATATTTCAATAGTCAACGCAGTCGCGGAGATGGCTGGGTCGTTTGAGGCGCATGGCTTTGCTGAAGACTGGGACCTTCGCGAAGGGTCTAGTGATACCCAGCTAGATTTCTCTAGCGACGAGGTCCACTCCTTGCTAAACGCCGAGAAATTAGACGGACTAAATGCAGCAGCATCACGCATAATTCAAGGTTGGGGTGGGCACGTTCTAGAAGTGGGTTGTGGCGTGGGCCGTTTTTCAAGGGAGATGGCTCAACTACGCGAAAGCGAACTCGTCGTGCTTGATAATAACCTCAAAGCTTTGCTCCACTGCACTGCAGCGGTGAAGCAAGTAAGAGCGTGTATCGGTGACGCATGCGCCCTCCCGTTTCAGAATGAGAGCTTTGATCATCTTGCGGCGCTGAATCTTGTTGATTTGCTGGAGTGTCCGGAAGACTTTCTGGATGACGCGTATAGAGTTACTAAGCCCGGGGGGACATGCTTACTGTCCACACCGGATCCAGCACTAGGTCTGCCGGATGGAGACAGTGAGCGTCTACAACGCTTCGCGCTAAATTCGGGATTTAAGCTTCAGTCCCGCCTGGACGGATTGGTGTGGACTCGACATGTTAGCCCAAGAGAGCTGCAGGTATTTAGCACCCAGGTATTGTTGTTATCTCGCTGAATAGTTGCATGCGCTACCGCACCCATCGCTATCTCCGGTATGAAGAGCCCACTGAGTAATGCTACTGGCCTGAAGTGATACGGAGTACACGTAAGCGCCTGTATTCTCGAATTGTACATCATGGACCCACCTCAATCGGTTGCTGGCCGCAGTAACATGGCTGAGTGTAAGTTGCCCTGATTCAGCAACAATGAAGGTATTAATAGCGTCTGCATGATGCGCTGCAGCCACCAATACTTCCCCGTCTGGAGACACAGCGAGCCCACCCACCCCATCTAGGGCTGCGCCAGTGGCGGTAGTTATCGTCTGAAGATATGACAAATCACCAGTGCCAGGCGAACGCCTGAGCACGACTATCCGAGAAGACTCCGGATGTGCGGGCACGCTAACCCAGATCGCCTCACCATCAGGCGCTATCTGCATAAACTCTGCACCGTAAAGATCGGGGTGCTCAAATGGGGTTTGTGGTACCAGCTCTCCACCGTCCCTGCGGTAATGTCCAACGGACTGACTCAAGTAATTTGCGGTGTATAAATGGTTATCGTCGGGACTTAGCTCAATGCCTTCCACACCAGACAAAAATGGGTCAGTCATGGGCGCTAGGTACTCTAATTCACCAGTGATTGGATCTCGGTTCCAACGCAATAAACAGCTGCTCCCTTGACGCTGAAAATTCGATGCATAAACACGAGTACCATCTTGCGTGGCACGAACGGCCACCATCAAAACCTCTTCTCCCTGACAATCTGGCACTTGGTATGCTCTTTGGTGGGATAAGCTTCCCGTCTTTGTGTCGCGGCGGAGCACATGCAGCACCGGATTTGCCACGTCGGCTGCTAAGAGTTCACGATCATTCGCGACCAGATCGAGCGTGCCAATTGCGCCAAAAAAGTCACCCTCTATTGGTAGTATGGTAGCGGGGAGGGGCACAAGTTCACCGGACGCCGGCTGAATGCGGAACGCACCGATACGGTTCTGGCTACGAGGCGCAACATAGGCGAAGAGACCATCATGCGTAATAGCGAGTTCATGAGCCGCCGAGATGCCGTCGACACCATGCTCGCCAGCGCGTATCACGTGGTCCAATTGTACGTTAGCTTCCATCTGCAGACTGACCAGAGACTCTGCGCTCCAAAGGGTAGCCACCGCTTTACCATCCACAAGGTCGACGTCACTCCCGACTTCGAGCAGCGCTGAGTCTTCGGGAACTGCTTGGCCCTCACGTGTACTGACAAATTCAAGTGTGCCGAGTAAGTGTGGCTCCAATTCGTCGTCGACGAAGCTAACAACGTCCAACTGTCCATCAGCCAATCGTAACCAAGCCAATTCAGGCGCAGTCACTGAACCACCAGACACTAAAACGTAACCCGAATCATCAATCGCTAACGACGTTGGACGAATGACCCGTGGTTGGTCTTCATCAGGTAAATCCTGTGCATAGCATCCTGCCGGTTTTGGCCGGTTTGAAAAAGCAGAGGCAATGAAGCTAAGGCGCCCGTCAATCGCATTACGAGCGTACAACCCCACATCATGGTCACAAAAACCGGCCGCTAAAAGAAAACTTCCGTCAGAACTAATAGCGAGAGCATCGGGTACTGTGATGGCGATTGGATCCAAACTAGTCGTGTCTCCCGCGCCTGTCTTCACCAAAACCAAACGATTGGATGAGCGCTCGCTTAGATACAGGTCACGTCCATCCGGACTGTAAACTCCCCCGCGGAAGTCTCCCTCAAGCACCTGTAAAATCGTGCCATTGGCTATCGACACCCGATAGGCACCTTGACGACCATAGACAGTACACTCGTCAAGGGCACAGGCCGCATCTTCTCCAACAGCTGGCACTGGTGCCGCGTTTCCCCATGGTTCATTAGCGAATACCGGTATAATGGCCGACTCGACTGATGACGCGACCATGAGGTACCGACCGTTATGCGTGAGTGCCAGCCCCTTGGCGCCTAGCGCCGGTCTATGATCTATGTACTGAAACCCATCATTATCCAATGAGAAGCGTGTCACGACCTGCTCCAGGGAACCTACGACGAATACGTCAGTTTGGCTTGGAGATAAGACCACACTTGTAGGCTCCTGAAGTCCCGGTAACCCTCGGTCGCTTTGGCTCCAAGTCTGGCGATGTATCAGCCGAGGTTCATCATTGCTGCACTCTGGTTCGCACTGGCAATGGGGGGCCAGCCACTGCACACATACATCCCCAGGTAAACAAGCTGACTGATGACAAGTGGTTATAGGGTCACACCCTAGGGAGCAGGTCCCACAAACGCCCGCAACGCTACAGCCCGGGAACTCATTACTCTCAGGCGTGGCATCGGTCGTGGAGCAACCGTGAGATACAAATAGCAAGTAGAGTAGGGCGTGTCGGCACATATTGGGATTGTACTTATCGCAGGGGGCCGCGTCAGGTCAGCTGCCGACCTAATGCTAAATCGGTTATCTACGGGCGTAATTCGCTGAGATCACGTAAAGTAACTCAACAACGGTTGGTATCGAACGGCAGAATGAACGACGAGCAGAGCTTCACATCGAAGGATACGACATGGGACTCATTCGAAGACACGGGACCGTCCGTGTATGAGGATGCGATGTTTCAGCGGCGTTTTGCACTCTCTGCCTTTGGCGATACCGTAACCGCTAGGCAAGATGAGCCGAATGGCACGGAATCAGGGCACCTATTTAGTGACAGGGAGCCTGCCGCCATAACCAATCGCCATATACAACGGGTGGGTGACTCGCTACCGGACAGCACGCCAGAGCCAAGCCGTTACGATGAGACTCGAAGTGAAGGAGAAGAAGGGGACAGACAACCTACGGTTGGCGCGGTATGTAAACCAGCTGGGGTCACTCCAGAGTCGCCCCTGGAATCGGCACCAAGACCCCGAGCCTCACAACAGATGGCTCCTTCACGTGACGATGAGATATCAGAGGAGGAGACAGGTCCCAAGTCGTTCGAAACGAAGACAACCATAGTGACGGCAGTGCCGGATGACACGGTTCAAGATAGGGTGTGTAGAGAGGAGCCAGGGTTAGAACCGTTCGCAACACGACAAATAATCGACCCTCTAGAACTCACTAAAGCCGCTACGCTATTGGCGATTGCCGCGGACGAGTACATGAAGGAACAGGCGGATATTGAGTATCGAAAAGAACCTCGACCTATCGCACTTGTGCAAGCTCAAACGTTCGTAGAAGCAGTGCAAGCTGCATTTACAGCTCCAGCACCCGGTGATGATCCAAGCGGTGCATACATTGAAGGGCGTGCGCAACAGCAGGATGGGATAGGTCATGACCCTAGACCGCCATTGTTACCGGACCAGCTGAGGCTTAACAATGTGGAGTCAGAGTGGTTCGACGCATGATTATCAATGTTGCCGACCATAAAGATATGGCGTTGGCTATTGGCTCAGACGCGCGAGGAAGCGTCTATTGTGAGGCGCTTCATGTACAAAACACCAAGACACTCAGTGCTTTTCTGTTTAGCACTCGTTACTTTGGTGGGTTTCTGTGCCAACGCTCAGACAGGCCCCAAAGTTATGCTGACCACTAGCCATGGACGCATCACAGTCCAGCTGTACACAAGTAAGGCACCGGTAACGACAGCCAACTTCTTAAAGTATGTCGATGATAAGTTTTATGATGGGTTGATTTTTCATCGAGTCATCAAAGGCTTCATGATCCAGGGTGGCGGGTTTGACCCCCAAATGGAAAAACGGAAGACACGTAAACCGATAACGCTCGAGGCGGCGGTCAGCAATACAAAAGGCACCATTGCGATGGCACGAAGAATGTCTCCTGACAGTGCAACGAGCCAATTCTTTATCAATCACACGGATAATAAAAACCTCGATACGGTCAAGGGTGGTTATGCAGTGTTTGGCCGGGTGGTAGAGGGTATGGATGTTGTAGATATTATTGCCAATCTAGCGACGGAAAAGCGCACACCGCACGCTAACGTCCCCATAGTCCCGGCAGTGATCAAGACCGCCAGGCGCGTAAAATAAAGAGCGCTACTAACTCTCAGCCGATGGGATGAAGCAGGCTTCCGTCCCATTGAGATGTTTTGACTTTTTCAGGGCTAAATGTGCCCGTTCATAACTCGCAGTCAAGCGTTCTCCCGCAACCAGACGGGTGTATCCAACGGCCAGCCGGACATCCACAGCGCCTTGTCGCTCTTTCAGTCGAATTTTCCGAGCGTTCTTGATTAGACGTGACATCAATCGGTGCGCAGTGCTGGTATCCACGTCTCTGAGTAGGACGGAAAACTCCGAACCGGCTCCACGGGCCACGTAATCATTCTTACGCGGAAAACTCCGCACGATACAGTCTGCCACCGCACGCAGTGCACGGTCACCTGCATCGTGTCCGTATGTATGATTCACGGTATGCAGCTGAAGAACATCAATGCTAGCCACGACCACTGGCTCTTTCGTATCGGAGACAACTGACGAGACAAACTCAAAGTGGGTCTGGAACGCATACGGCGTATAGAGCCGAGTGAGAGGGTCAGTATCTCCTTGGCCAGCCATGTCACGCACTAATTCCCGAAACGAATCAAGCGATTGCATAGTCTTTGCCTGACAATTCGAGCTAATCTCTTCATGTGCCTGTAACGATTCGGAGAGGCGCTTCACTGACTCAAGTACTTGGACCTGGACTGCAGAATCAGCCGTTTCGTCTAAAATTTGTTGTAGCGTCTTGAGCTCATGAGACACTTGTGCGGTGTATAGAGCAGACTGGGCTCGTTCCCGTCTCAAGTCGCTATGCACGTCGGACAAAGCAGCGGCGCTGGCCCGAATCAATCGATTGACGTACGCTTGTTCGTGTTGCCTACGCTGGCCGATAAAATCACGTAATTCTTTCCATTGCCGCCGAATAGGACCCTCTAGCGGTTCTGAATTATCAGCACCGTCTGGACTCCTTCCAAGCAATAAGTGTTCAACCCACCGCTTGCATGCCTCGGTAAACTCGGGTTGAGATTCGTCGGGCAATTCAAATGAGTACCTTGAAAACACGCGAATCGCGTCCGCGAGAGCATCTAGCGGGTCCGTGGTGGACTCACGTATTGCCGACTCTTTTAGTGGGTCTACTTGCTTCGATGTATCCCGAAACTTCACGATCTATTCGGCTCCCATGTTAGGCCATCGGTTTAAAGCATCTTTTCCTAAAGCAAGAAGAACATATCTAAATGAGCAAGACTCAAGCTACCTAACATGATAACGCGTCCCCGGCATAGACGTCACCGCGGAGGCAGGTCAAGATGAACCTCGACAAAATGGACTACCCCAAGCCCGATCCGACCACTCCGCAATTCACCATACGAGCCGTCGGAACCGGGATGGTGCTCGGCGGAGCCTTAGCACTGTGCAATGTGTACCTGGGATTGAAAATTGGTTGGGGAATGAACATGTCCATTGTGGCAGCCATTCTGGCCTATGGACTATGGCACGGGGTATCGGGGCTGTCCCGTGGCGCAATATCTCCGTTTAACAAGCTGGAAAATAACATCAATCAAACGGCTGCATCCTCTGCAGCATCCATTTCTAGCGCTGGCTTAGTGGCTCCGATACCGGCACTAACCATGTTGACAGGGTATGAATGGGACCTGACTACGCTGGTCGGATGGACTTTTTCAGTTGCTTTGGTGGGCGTCGTGGTGGCGGTGGGTTTACGGAAGCAAGCGTTACTTGTGGACAAGCTAGCGTTTCCCAGCGGAGTCGCCGCCGGCCGGACCCTCATTGAAATGTACGCCAAGGGACAGGAAGCGCTAATCCGAGTGAAAGTACTCCTGGTTTCCGGTGTTGCCGCTGGCCTGGCCAAGGTCACGCTTATTATCTACGGCATTAAGAAAACGTATCTGACCTTTATAAGCATTCCGATTTCGCTAACGAAAGCAAAGGGGGTATCGGCTCTCAGCGGTACAAACCTTGGCTGGGCACTCGACCCGTCTCCATTGTTTTACGCCTTCGGGGTCATTATTGGGCTGCGAGCAGGAGTCTCACTCATCATGGGGGCCATTGTCGGCTGGCTTTGGCTTGCTCCCCTCGCCGTTGAAAACGGCTGGGCTGCCACGGGCCCGGTGGATAAATTCTGGTTTGGTCCGCTTATAAAATGGATGACTTGGCCGGGGGTAATCATGATGGTGACCGCCGCACTTACGTCATTTGCGTTTTCTTGGCGTTCGGTTTTGAACGCGTTCAGAGGAGCTAGCACTGATAGCGTCCGTCTTGATGACAGCGACCCCGTGCCTCGGCGGACCTTTCACATTCTGGTTTTGGTAGCAATGTCCCTGTCAGTTACAACCCAGGTGGTCTTCTTTGACATCTCGCTATCACTTGCGCTTATCGCTGTATTACTCACCTTTGTCCTTGCGGTAGTAGCGGCGCGTGTGTCTGGGGAAACGGGAATTACCCCGGTCGGACCTATGGGCAAGGTGACCCAGCTGACATTTGGGGCATTAGGAGGCAATGTCACCGCGAATTTAATGAGCGCGAATGTCACAGGAGGTGCTGCAAGCCAATGCGGTGACCTGCTGCACGATATGAAGTGCGGCCTGATGGTCGGCGCATCTCCCCGTCTTCAGACATATGCACAAATTGGGGGCATTATGGCAGGAGCGATCGCTGGGTCATTAGTGTATCTAATCCTCATTCCAGACCCAGCGAACCAATTGCTCACGGACGAATGGGCGGCGCCTGCCGTGGCCCAATGGAAGGCTGTAGCGGAGATTTTGGTGAAGGGCTTTGATAATTTACCGGATGGAGCAGCGGCAGCAATGCTCGTGGCCGGTGTTATTGGAATCGGTTTAGCTATCGCCGAGAAAGTAATGCCTACGCCGGTCCAACGCTTCATTCCGAGCCCATCAGCTATTGGCCTCGCACTGGTAGTCCCAGCGTACTACGCAGTAGCTATGTTTTTAGGGAGCGTACTTGGGATCGTTCTAGAAAAAGCCGCACCCAGTTGGTCCAAACGATTTCTTATCGTTGTAGCCTCTGGTGTATTTGCCGGAGAGTCACTGGTGGGAGTCGGTGACGCCTTGCTCAACAAGGTAGACTGGACCCAGCTATCTGGCGCGTTGGGCTTTTAGGTTTAGCAGATACTAGAAGCTCACAAACGGATTAAAGCCTACGCTGTCGTGCGCCCAAGACTGCCAGCTCTCCTGATCGTAGGTATCCCAAAAATCGAAGTTATCTACAGTGGCACCTGGCTTGATTACACGGTGAACCTTCATGTTCATTCCAGCACCCGGGAAGGGGCTTACCCCTGCCTCTATCAAATTTGGGAAGGTGATGTCCTGCGTTTCGGCCTCCACCACAGTCCACCATGCGGGAAAATTTCCAGCGAATAACATCTCTACGAAGTTGAATGTAGAGGGGGGACCACCTTTGGCAGTCCAATTAAGTGACCAGGTGAAGGCGCCTCCAACCGATGTTGGTTCTTGGATGAGCGGGAATTGCAGCATCGGGCCAAGCGTTACCGCCTGTACCCCTGCAGCAACTGCGCCTTGGTCTTGGTCGTAGAAACGCCATACTGAACGCAGGTCACCGCTATTTTTGGGGGAAGGCTGGAGTGACCAACCATTACCATCAAAAGATATTAGGGTGCCCCTTGCGCCGACAGCGAACACTTCGCCATTCTCGCTTGCGTGGACATCGTATAACGATGTCAAAGTAGGAACGGCTATCCGTTGCCAGTCGATACCGTTGTAATGAAACACTGCCCCTTGCGTCCCCACCACCCACACGTCATCCGGCCCCGTACCACTAACCGCCTGTAGTGCTATGCCATCGTCTACACCTAAGGGAATGGATTCGGTCCAGCCCTGTTTGTAGTGGTACAGCTGTCCGTTTGCACCAGCTGCATAGAATGCCCCCACATTTGGACCCCAAATATCGTACAGCCTCGTGGCGGGGGCGCCTGCCACTTGCGACCAGATCCCACTGGTCCGGCTCAGGACTGTTCCGTTACCGACAGCGTATAATAAGGACTCGCTCGCTCCCCAGATGGCATGAAGGGATTGTTCTGTCGGTGTATCCTCAGGGTTCCAGACCACTCCGTCGAAAAAAAGCGCTACTCCTGATTCCCCGACAGCATACACCCGATCCCATTGGATCCCCCACACACCATTTAGCGTGGAAGATGTTGGTGTGGGCTGCGAGAACCAATATCCATCGATGGAATGCGCAATCAACCCGTCCGCTCCAACCGCCCAAACATCCGATGCATCTACCGCCCAAATCGAATGGATATCACGCCGGACTCCCGAATCAGTCGTGAGCCAAGTTCCATTTTGGTATTCGAAGGTGCGATTCACATCGATGACGCGTACTTTTGAAGCCCTCGTACCTGACTCCGCGGTTGGGCCACCCGCCACTTGTGCTAGGAAATAGTAGGTGAGTCCGTCTAAAGGACCATCAAGACTTTCAGGCTGACCCGTTACCAAAAAGTTATCCGCTTGCGGCGCCACTTGATCAAAAGCAGTCCAGTATCCCTCGGCTCCAAAGTCCCAAGCCACCCGTAATCGTGTCTCTGGTGTTACTGGTGTAGGAATGCCTAGCGCATAGCTTACATGTTCGGTCGGGACGCCATCCAATCGAATCGGTACATCCTTGGAAAGAGGAATATCAAGCGTTAGGTGCTGATTCGAAAGTTCTTCGCCGGGTATCGGCTCAACATTTCGTTTCACTCCAAGTGCCAACGGTAGGAAGCTCGTTGCCGGTGAACTAGCGTCTCGTATTACACCTCCAAAACATAAAATAGCGAGTTCACCGAGCCGCGTCTTCATCCCATAGCTGCCGTCGGCCTCCACCCAGGCCCGGCTTCCGTCATCAAGTGGCGGGATAGGTGTATGGGGACTCGGAGGGGGTTGGAAGATCGTATGATTCGTCGTCTGACAGAATGCCGCCTTCTCACCCGGATCGGGAACACAGGCAGAACTGCCATCCGCACCCGAGCCACATATAAACGCTGGTGGGCATTCAGACATACTGTTGCAGCTTCTGAGACAAAATGTTCCATCGCCTGCAACATCGCTACATTGATAACCTTGAGCGCAATCCTCGGCAGTAATGCATGCCATGCAGTCTGTACCGTCAATAGCGGCGAGAACACCTTTATCCTCTAGATACCCGCAGGTCTGGGGCGGCACGATCACGTACTTACCTAAGCCCTGTACATTGCCCGTCACATATCCAAAGGGCAGGGCCGAACCACCGCCTCCTCCCCCGCCTTCCGATGGCGGATTAAACGGGATCAAATGGACAGTGACATTTTCGGCATCATATTCGACGACACTGAATGCCGTATATTGCGCTTTCGCTGCGGTGACCATCTGTGGTCCGCTGATCGTGGGATGGCTAAATGTGATTTGCCCCCGGTCATCGGTCAAACCTTGATATGGCGTGTTGGTGTCGGTTCCCATAAGCACCAAAGCGTTGGGGATTGGATCAGTCGTGTAGAGATCTAAGACCGTTATATTTACCGTGCCATCAATCGGAGATCCCCACGACCCGCCGTATGGGGAATACGGATCGAAGTACGTATACGCATCCGTGAGCGTTGATTCCTGCCCTTGGTCCTCCACACGCACGTCTACCGTGATGGCTTCATCAGCCTTCAATGCGCGTGCCTGAAGTTCAGCCGACGATATAAACTCCAATGAAGGGAGCTTTTGGTTTTCAAAATACACCACTGAGTCTGGTGTAAAACCAGTTCCATAGATGTGTAGCAATGTATTTCCGGCGACTGCGCCATAATTCGGGGCAACGGCGTACAACGTTGTAGGGCCATCCACCACAAAGTCGTATGCGTCTACTGCAATGATCTCTTGGTCTGGCAGTACGACAACCACGTCCGCCGGCCCTGGGCTGCCGGGTGGTGTCTGCACCACAAGGGTGTCTGGTGCGCTAGAGATAAGGGTAGCTGGTAAGGCCCCAATGAATACACCTTGGGCCAAGTCAACACCGTCCCCCACAATGGTGACCGTTTCTCCCCCATCCGAGGAACCCGCCGTGGGAGTGATTGAGTCGATTTCGGCGGCATCCTCATACGTATACCCCGCTGACAACGATCCCATGCCAGCAGGGCAGGTCACGCTAATATCTACTGTCCCAACCCCTGGGGGCGTCAGTAAGCGCATACGGCCGATTTCAGGTTCAACACTGACGACAGTGGCCTTCTTTTCACCAAATTTGACCTCTAGCTCCACCATATTTTCTATTCCGAGGGCGGTGAGGGCCACCTCATGCCCTCCGTCCGTTGGCCCCGTTTTCGGCATGACATGAAATAACTCAACGCCGCCCGTTGGCTCTCCGATGTACATGAATGACTCGGCAAGCGTGGTCGTGCCGTCGATGGTGTCGACTCTCACATCCACAAGTCCAGCGGATTGCGGCGGTGCATTTACAATTAACCCAGTTTGGTCCGCGTAAACGATTTCGGCCTCCATTTCGCCGAAAAACACCGTGCTCTCAGCCGTCAACGCAGTGCCAGTCAGGACCACTTCGATAGTGGTGTTTGCAAGCGTTGAGGAAGGAGTAAGGTCTTCTAAGGCAGGAGCCTGGGTAAATCGAAAGGCATCCTTCGCCACGGCATTGGTCAAAGAAGAAAATGCGAGGATATCACCGGTGCCGACCGCATCGGACGGCGGAGTTATGCCCAGTACTGTCCCTCCGTCGACGACTTGATGGTTGATGAGGAGTCGTCCGCCTAGTAGTACGCGAGTGCCAGCAGTAAAGCCGCTCCCTGCTACCACAACCGGAGTCCCTCCGCGCGCAGGACCGACGGATGGTGATATGGAAGTAATAGCCATCTCATCGCGAAAGATGAATGTCTCAGGAGCGAAGGCTTCCGTCTTATCAGGGGTAATGACTCGGAGATCCACTTGGCCAGGTGGATGTGCTGGCGCACGAGCATGAATAACCGTTTCCGAGTACACAGTTACCTCGTCAGCGCGCCGCGCACCAAACCAGACCTCGCTGCCCTGAACAAATTCATTGCCTTCTACGACGACAAGTTGTCCTCCTGCGGTGCCCGAAGTTTTTGGGGTAATACTCGATATAAACAGACCATCTTCCAGGGTGTCGCTAGCAGCACTGGGTCCTTCCAGCATATCGCTTTGGCCTGAACTCACCGGTACATCGGAAACTTGCTCGACGATTACGTCGCTACTGTAGTCGCGTGAAGACGGTGGGGCCTCTGCGGTGCACCCAACGAGGAAGAGTAGTGCGGTGTACAACAGATTCAGCGCGCGCATGCTATTCTCCTAAAACAAGCTTTCGCAGTGTACCACTTCTCATGTCTATGTGTGACCTGAGAGATAGCAATGCAAAAGATAAATGACCCACGGGAGCAAACTCATTTCCTTCGTAAGATGGCGCCAGCAACGGCGTAGAGTCCGCACGGTATACGTCCCCCGTGCCAAAAGCCGGGTATGATGTAGGAGCACTCTCAACTCAGGTCGGGAGTAAAGTTTTTTCGAACAAGCGTGAAAAAACTGATGTAGCCGCTGCCAACTGGGTGCATGGAGAGTTTGCCGAGGTTCGATCCGAAACATTTCTGTTCCAAATTCGTCGTAGATTGCGTGTCTCGACATTGACCCAGAATCGGAAGGTTGCGACTCTTTCACTCGTGCTTACACCGAAAGGACCCAACGCCCTTGATTTGGGCTGTATTTCGCGAAGTGCGTTATGCAACCGCTGGATAGTTGCGGCAGTGGCAATGATAGCCGGGCTGTTTTCTACTGTCAGCGTCGCGCAAGTCACTGACGTCAACACATCCGTGTTCGCTCCTGCCACGGGTAGGCATCGAGTATTTTCAGTTGAACAAGTGGGAGTGAGCCCGGCGTGGGTTCCCTATGCGCACATTGGATTCCATGGGGAGCGAGACAGCCTGGTGTTGACCGTAGGGCCCCGCGAGGAAGTGCTGGTGGCTCAACATTGGTTCGCTGATTTCAATGTCGGGGTCGGGTTATTTGGGCACTTGCAACTGGATATTTCGGTACCAGTCGCATTATCAATGAGCAGCGGCGACGCAGTGAACCTCATTCCTTCTGTGTCGGGTGGTGGCCTCGGAGATATCACAGTCCGGGTACGTGGAGTGGCTCTTGCAAACACAGACGGTGGGTTTGGTGTGGCACTCTCGGCACACTTTTTACTACCAACCGGCGATGGTGAGCGATTCAGAGGAGAGCGGTCCGGAGCGTTCCAAGGCTCTCTTTTGCTCGAATATCAGTTTCCTGTCGCAGTATTAACCCTGAATACGGGGGTCCGAGCACGTTTTCAGGAAAGCCAAGTCGCGTCCGAGCTGTTTGGTAATGAGCTCACGTATGGTCTCGGCTTAGATATCGAGGTGGGTACCAGCCTAGGTATCGGAGTGGAGCTATTTGGTCGCACCCCATTGGATAACCCTTTTGCCGAGGAGAACCGATCCGGCCTCGAGGCGTTGTTAGGCCCGAGGTGGTTTCTTTGGAGTGGCCTATCGTTGGAGTTTGCTGTCGGAGCAGGGCTAGTTCGTGGTCTCAGCACACCGGACTTCCGATTCTGGTCTGGAATCAGTTGGGCGCCGACGCAGGATGATATGGACTCGCTATGAAATCACCGTCCGCTGCCGGAACTCGGACAAGCCGACAATCCGTGTCGCAACCGAACGACGTTTCGCGTAATCTTTTCCCCAACATGGCCATCACCTGTATCCATACGAAGACCTCGATTCCATGCGGACCGTTGGTGCACCTTTATGTGTGCCTTGGACTACTGATTGCTTTACCTGCCGGCGCAAATCCCATCATCATTGATGATGATTCTGCGCAAATACCGACCATCGATGGCAGCATCAGCGAGGCGGAATATGCAGGGCTATCTCTTGGCGTAGGTGCAACCAACGGACTGATAGGAGATGGGTCAATACTAGGCATTGATGCAAGCCTTAGCGACGTTGCTTTCGGCCTTGAGACTGCGGGAGCTACATTCACCAATGAGGTCGTAGTGCTCTATCTGGACACGCCGATAGAGAATAACAGCCCCACATCCCCTCTCGTGGCGTCTGGTGGGCCACATAACTCGGCAGTGGCAGATATCAACCTAGGGATCACGTTTGCCCCGGGTTTCCATGGCGATTATGCAATCGCCATGGACGGGTCTACGGCCAATCTTTACGTCATTACTGGGACATCGGCGAGCTTCATACAATCATATTCAGTCACGGCCGGTTCAGCCTACGAATGGAAAATCCCAATGGCTGATCTGGGGCTATTGCCAGGCGACACCATCCGCTGGATCGCAACCGCTGTAGCGACAGCTCCCACGTTAGTCCGACTGTCTGAATATCATGGCGTTGCCGAACCACCGCAAGAGACAGCAGGTTTGATAAGTCTGAATGACGGTGACTTCAGCCGTTTTACCGCCCCACGCACTCTCATCGAGGTCACCACAACGGATGATGAGTTGAATTCGGATGGTGATTGCTCGCTCGCTGAAGCGCTGCACACTGCAGGCGGGCAATCCCAAGATAGTTGCGGCACACCAGTAGGTGCTGTGACGATTCAGCTATCAGACAGCGCCTATGTCATGACGGACGTCCCTGATATCGCCGATGCCGATATACGAATCGAGGGGGGCGGGGCAACCATGACATGGTTATCCGGAATTGCGAGTGGCGGAGCTGCCTCTCTAGATTTCCGCGATGTGCGTTTGACGTTGGAGACTTCTCTGGGGCAATTCACCGCCGTCTCTCTACATAAAACTGATGTCAAGGCTGTCAGTGTGATAGACGACAGCATAGTGAACGCTGGTACCATCACAGTGGACTCTTCTACCGTAGAGTGCGGCACCACGCTTAGCCAATGTCTGGTATTCAGCGACACCGCGAATATCAATAATTCCACGCTATTGCTTGGTGGCGCCGGACCGGCCTTGTTCTCCACATCGGGCGCCTTGAGCCTCATACACAGCACGATCCTCGCGAGCGGGACAGTTTTCTCCGTGGCAGAGGCGACGTTCGCCAGCAGTATTCTTTCAGGTTCCAATTGTACCTCGCCATCAGTGCAATCCATGGGACAAAATGTCGTTGCGTCGAGCAGTGGATGTGCGGCAGGAACAGGCGACGTACAGGTTACCGATGTGGAACTTGAGACACTTGGGGAGAATGGAGGTCCTACTAGAACTGCCAAGCCCATGGGTACTAGCGGGGCTATCGACCTAGCAGTCAACTGTGGTTCGGTTACAGACCAGCGTGGCGAACCACGGCCAGGTGGACTCGCCTGTGATGCGGGCGCCTTTGAAGTCCAAGTCCCGCTCGATGTCACGGTGAAGTGGACTGGTCCGTCTAACCCAATAACCGCCACTGAAGTATTTGACGCTGCCCTTGAAGTCACAAGCAATACGCTGGCCAAAGCAGTCGTGGTTTCGGTGGCTCTACCGGCCGGAGTGGCTCCTGCGTCGCTGCCAGAAGAATGTATGGAAGATGCGACGGGTCAGTTGCAATGCACTCTCACCGACCTAGTAGGTACCACAGTCTTGGTTTTCGAATTACTGACCGAACCAACGATACCGGAAACCATAGTGCTCCTAGCGGCACTTCAAGGTTCCGATATTAATGCTGCCAATGACCTGGACTCCATAGGCGTGACAGTCAATCCAGTGTTTGGCCTTGAGCTAGTCGCTTTGCAGCCAAGTGTAGAACCTGGTGAGCCAGTGGTTGTGCTAGTGAAAACGAGCGGAACGTGTAATGGAACCTTTAGCGCTACACTATCGTTCAGCCCCGCAATCGACTTTGACATCGTCCCTGGCGGGTGTGTTGTGGTGTCTGACTCGGTTCTCCAGTGTTCAAACGGCACACCTGGACAAAGCGCGGTTATTCGGGGAATACCCAATGCCGTCTCTGGAGAGTTCGTAACGGTCACATCTGAAGCAGAGTGCGCCATTGGAAGTCAGATCCCCCAACCAGCCTTACTGGATATTCCCATCCAAGAAGACCCCTGCACCACCAACCTCAAACTCACCTCTGACGGGCAGGGCTTTATTGCCTCAAACACCCTATTTCAACACGTATTTACAGGTGGCGATGGTGCTCTGAAAACCGGTGGTAGCTCTTCTATTCCTAGTGGTGAACAAAGCGGAACAATTACTCGCTCATATGCTGTACCAAACGTTGCAGCCGGTGGTACCTCTCCCAGATTAGAAGTAGTCTTTCGCCTGACAGGAGACCCCAACCCCCTATTCGACCGGTTTTCAGTATGCGTGAACGACACTGAATGCCAGCCGCAAAGCACCATGGAAGTCTATGCAACTGGACGGAACACCGTGTCTGGGAGTGCACCATTTATACAGGCGAGCAATGATGACTATAACGATGGAACCTTCGACCATGTCTTCATAAACCTGTCATCATTCGTTGGCCAAAATATAAGTGTCACCATGGCCTTCCACACCGTTGCGGAAAGCGATGGCTCCTCAGATGGCGTCGCGATAACGCAAGTCAGACTTGGCTCTGATTCGGATGGAGATGGTGCATACGAAGGCGCCGATGCGGTCTGTGACCCCTGCTGGGATGGTGACCAAGATGGATACGTGCATGTCTCAAGCCCGGGGCTGGCTACCACATGCCCTAATGTTGGCATACCGGATTGCGATGATACATCGCCTACTACCAATCCAGCAGCACTCGAACAATGCGGTATTCCGGGTGACGAGGACTGTGACTCTCTTTTTGACGCCTCCGACCCTGATTGTGGAGAAGAGGATTGCGCGGACAATATTGACAATAATGCTGACGGGCAGACCGACTGTGATGATGCAGCGTGCGGCAGCGACCCCTACTGTGCAATCTGCTCACAGAAGTTTACGTTTGATACTGGAACAGGCGGTTGGAAGGGAACAGATAACGATCCCGACGGCAACCCAGACACGCAAGCGTTTAAGCTGTCGAATAACAACGGTGTAGCTAGCCTCGTGACCTCGGGCCAAGGCACAATCGAGCAGCAAACCACAGGAAATGTAGACCGGTTCCAAGCCTGGGTCACTAGAACCGTTGCGATGCCCTCAGACTTACCGGACGCAAGACTCGATATCGAATACGAGCTCGATAGCGATGCCGACCCAACCAAAGATATATTTGGTGTCTGTTTTTCTATCAGTCCAGAGCAGTGCACTGCGGATTCTAGTCCATCGCAGTTAGCGTTTAGCCGTGGCGTCAGTACGACAGGTATGGAAAAAGTTAGTATTCCTATCCCAGCGGGCCTGTTAGGCACTGCGTTCGATGTGGTTCTTTTTTATGATTCAGTCGACCTGCAAAACAATTCAAATCTCGGAGTAACTGTCTACTCCCTTCACTTCCAGAGTGATGCGGATGATGACGGGTTGCCAGAAGCTTCAGCGCCCTCCTGCGATCGGTGCATCGATGCCGATAGTGACGGCTATGGAGCGGCAGACGCCCCGCCTGAGTATATAGTTACCTGTGATGCTGCAGGCAAGGACTGCGACGACAACCAATCAGACGTCAATCCGGGGGTAGTGGAACAATGTGGTGTAGTCGGGGATCAGGACTGCGACGGACTACTAGACCCTGACGAGACCGATTGCTCGGTGTGTGGGGACGGATTCGTTACTGCCGGCGAAGATTGCGACGATGGTGGCACCATAAGCGGCGATGGGTGCAGTTCGGATTGTATTGTCGAAACCGACGGTCTCATAATTACAGAAGTCCACACCTTTGGCCTAGCTCCCGGGGGAGACGGCGAACAATGGGTCGAAATCAAGAATCATACGAGCAATGCGGTGGTAGACTTGGCGCGTATGGCGCCGCATTTGCGCCGTAAAACGGGCGCAACTTTTAGCCTAGCCCATTGCCTAGCGGCTGGGACCTCCTCGCTCTCTCCTGGACAATTCGCGGTGATTAGCCTCGGTCCAGAGTTACTCAGCGACGGAACCCCTGCTGACTATTTCTGTCCGAACGCATTTCAACTGAGTGCGGAGGGAGACCTATTAGAAATACTCCGCGCGGATGGTCAGACCGTTATAGAAGCACTGGATTTTCGTAACTTTAGCTGTCTGAATCAGCAAGCGGGGAGCTATGGCATTTCGAGGTCTCTTGAGCGAGTGGACCCCAACAACGCAGCCAACAGCAACATTCCCAGTAGCTGGTGTATCGCGAGTGCATCGAGCTCCTATGCTAATAGCGGCAATCACTTTGGAAGCCCGGGAGAGGTCGGTTCGTGCTCAGAGTACCTGTGCGACGGGATAGATGACGACTGCGATTCTGAGACGGACGAAGCGCTTGCGGACGGGGACGGCGACGGAGTGTGTGATGCCGTGGATTGTGACCCAGAAGAGCTCAGCTGCAGTATTGACTGTATTACCGATATCGATAGTGACGGAGTTCCAGATTGCAAGGACGGATGCTTGGATGAAGACTTAGATGGTTGGGGCCTAGCGGGAGGCGCCACTGTATCTACTTGCAATACACTTAACGGTGCCGTAGCCCCCGATTGCGACGATACACAGCCGTCAGTTCATCCCGGTGGCAACGAAACGCCCAGTGCGGGAGTGTGTACCAACGGCCTAGATGAAGATTGCGATGGTTTTGCGGACTGCACGGATGCCGCGTGTGAGAACTCCACGGTCTGTTCTGGAGAGACCTGTGCCGGAGCCATCACCGTCGAGTGTGGCAGTACGGTGGTACTTGAACCCACCACCAATGCGTTTGACTGCGGTGGCGGCGTGGATGGGGTGGTGCACTTTGTAGCTGACACTAATGAAAGTATATCTGTGATGGTAGAGAATATTGGCCGGTTACAGTACGGAGCGTCTATCTTTGAAGGCACCTGTACCGACGCATCTTGCATCTCGCCTACAGGCAATGTGCTGACGACCTGCCAGACGCCAACCGCAGAAACCGTAGATGTCAGTGAAGGAATCAGCTACTTCTTCGTGATAGATGCCCTTGGCGAATGCGGCAATATTGGTACGAATGAAGTCAGCTTCCAAGTCCTCTGCGCTGAGCGATGTGACACTGGCGTGGATGAAGATGGAGACGGCTACACATCTTGCAGCGATCCGGATTGTGCGAATGATGTGGTCTGCGCAACTGCAGATACCGACTCCGATGGGGTACCTAACGGGCTTGAAGTCACATGTGCAAGTGATCCCGCGAACCCAGTAGACGTACCGTCTGCGGATGATATCGCCGATGTCGACGATGACGGGTTGCTCGGGTGCGAGGACGACAACGATGATGGCGACCCCGTACTAGATGCGGATGAGGACACCTGTGCGATTGGAGCAAAGAATGATGCGACCATTTATCCGGGAGCACCAAAGCAGTGCCAGACACAGAATGTAGATGCCGATTGTAATGGACTGATCGACACGTCTGAGGACATTTGTGGCGCCATTGAACAACAATGTGGCGACGAAGAAGACAACGACAACGACGGTTTAGTTGACTGTCTCGACTTGGATTGTGTGGGCAATATTATTTGTGCCTTGAAGGACTTTGATTCGGACGGCGTATCGAATGCAATAGAAGTAGCATGTCTCACTAAGCCCAATGACCCAAACAGTTTTCCGACCCCATTTGAAGTCTCCGATCTGGATGGTGACGGTCAACCTAATTGCCAAGACGCTGACGATGATGCGGACAGCTATGCTGATATTGAGGAAATTCTCTGTGGGTCTGACCCATCCTCCGGCAGCTCCATTCCAACAGATACGGACGGTGATGATCAGTGTAATCCGTCTGACCCAGATGATGATGGCGATGGATTTGGGGACGAATTCGAATTGGACTGCGGATCGTCGCCATTAGATCCGTCGGAAATCCCCACAAGCATTGCATATGATTTAGACCAAGATGGCCTTTGTGACGCGAAAGACTTGGATATCGATGGCGATGGGTGGAGCAATGGCATTGAAGAAACCTGTGGAACGAACCTTTTGGATGCGGCGCTAAATCCTACGACACAAGGGCTGGATGGTGACGAAGACTTACTGTGCGATGCTATAGACACTGACGACGATAATGATGGCTGGAGTGACGAGCTCGAAGGACTTTGTCTCACGTCAAAGACGGACGCGAATAGCGTGCCCGCGGATGCAGACCTTGACGGTATTTGTGACTTGTTGGACGAGGATACCGACGGCGACGGATGGCCTGACGAGTTGGAGGTACAGTGTGGCTCTGACCCGTTGTTGGATGTGTCTAACCCGACCGCAGACGGAGCAGACCCAGACCAAGACCTACTCTGTGATGCGCTGGACCTAGACGACGACGGTGACGGTTGGCTTGATAGCTCAGAAATCCAATGTAGCAGCGATCCAAAGGATGAGCTCAGTCTACCGTTGGACATGGATAGCGATGCACTTTGTGACGACGAAGACGATGATATTGACGGGGATGGCTGGGACAATGGTTCAGAGACGCTTTGTGGAACAAACCCGCTAGACAGTAGCTCGATTCCCGCGGATGCGGATACGGATGGCTCCTGCGATACAATCGATCCAGACGCAGATCCGGATAACGACAACTGGACTACATTTGATGAACTGTCCTGCAAAACGAATCCGAAGGACGGCAGCAGCATGCCTGCTGATACCGACAATGACGGGACCTGCGATTATATTGATGAAGATGACGATGCAGATTCCTGGTCGGATACAGACGAGGTGGCCTGCGGAACAGAACCCCTGGATAATGCATCGGTCCCGGTAGATACGGATGGGGATACGCTTTGTAACGCAGTAGACACCGACGACGACGCTGACGGTGTCCCTGATGCGGACGAAAACTTGTGCGGCACTAACGCACTCGATCCATCTATCCATCCATCTGAAACGAGTTTAGAAGACTTTGATAACGATGGTGACATCGGCTGTATCGATTTGGATGATGACAACGACGGGTTGCCTGACATAGCGGAAACACTTTATGGAACCAAGCCGTTTGACCCCGACACGGATGACGATGGGATTTTGGATGGCGATGAAGATTCAAATCAGAACGGCCAGCTCGACCCAGGTGAAACCGACCCGACGAGGACCGATACGGACGAAGATGGCTTGGCGGACGGACTCGAAGCCGGGGGGTGCTATGGAAATAACAACGGGCAATGCATCGGTAGCGATCCCACTCTGGCAGATACCGACGGCGACGGGCTTTTAGATGGAGACGAAGACTTAGACGCTGATGGTATTCACGATACAAGCGAGACCAATCCTATCGATGCAAATACCGACGACGACCTAAACTTTGCAGGTCAACCGGCAACGGATGGAATGGAAAGCATGTGCGGTACCGACCCATTAGACCCAGGCTCCTTTCCCTTGGACTTGGACGAAAACGGGGTTTGCGACGGTGCCGAAGTCGATAGCGATGGAGATGGAGTGCCAGATGGTCTCGAAACACTCTGCGGTACAAATCCGCTATCAAGCGCTTCCACCCCCAGCCTATCGGATCTTGTAGATACCGATGATGATGGCCTGATTAACTGCGCAGATACTGACGATGATTCGGACGGAGTGGATGACACGCCCGAGATAGTTTGCGGCACTGGTGTTCTGGATAGCACGGAAACGCCGACAGCAGAGGACATCGCTGATACCGATGGAGATGGCATTCTCGACTGTAAAGACCACGATGACGATAACGACAGTCTATCGGATCTTGATGAGCAGGCACTGGGAACAAACGCATTAGATGCCGATACCGACAATGATGGCCTCGTGGACGGTGTGGAAGTGACTGTCTACGGTACGGACCCAACAAACAGCGATACCGACGGAGACGGTGTACTGGATGGAACCGAGCTTGGGGTGACTTTAGACGAAATTACTTCAGATACCGATGTCGACACCTTCGTTCCGGATGCAGATCCCGCTACGGTCACCGACCCCAAGAATACAGATACGGACGATGATGGCCTCGAAGATGGAGTGGAAGACACCAACAAAAATGGCCGCGTGGATGCCGGAGAATCGGACCCATTGGACAATCGGGATGGTCTTCGAGATACGGATGGGGATGGCTTGATTGACCGTCTGGAGAACGAGCTGGGCACCAATAGGGAGGCCCCAGACACAGACGGAGATGGTCTCTCTGACATTTTAGAAGTCAATGTTTACAGAACGGACCCGCTAGTAGCCGATACCGATGGTGGTGGCGTGGTTGATGCGACTGAGATCGAAAATGGCACGGATCCCAATGACGAAAGCGACGACTTCTCTACTTCTAACGTGAGTGGAGACGATGTTTTTGGCTGTAGTCAGGGCAGTACCGGTGAACATCCAGCGGGATGGGTATGGCTATGTGTTCTGTTGGGACTCGCCTATCGACGGTTTCTACGCGCGGCATTGCTAGGTGCACTCATCTGCGCAGTGTCGGTATCACCGGATGCACATGCACAGACGCCTGTTTCTGGCGCCATGAACATTGAAAACTTCTTCCCGGCGGGAGGGCGGTACCGAGTCTTTTCCGTCGAGCGATCCGGGGTTGGACCTGACTGGGCGCCTTACGCTCATATTTTAGTTCATGGTCAAAGGGACAGCCTGAAAGTGGCCAATGGAAGCCACCGGGACACGCTGGTTGAACGCCAGATATTTGCCGATCTGAATGTTGGGGTAGCGATGCTGGGACGCCTGCAGATCGACCTCGGCTTACCCATAGCCTTGGCTATGGAAAGTGGGGATGATGTCACGGCGATCACACCGGTAAGTGGAGGCGGCCTGGGCGATCTCTATCTGCGAGCGAAGGCTATGGCAATTGACAATTCTCTTGGAGGCTTCGGGCTTGGCTTCACGTTGGCGATGACTTTTCCCACGGGCGATAGCGAGCGATTCCGCGGCGACTCCGGCATTGGCTTCATTGCGTCGGTTATCCCAGATTATCATTCCCGA
>PKDL01000469.1 GCA_002863065.1 Pseudomonadota bacterium | reverse complement strand
AATTTTGAATTTATTAATTCAACATCATCAGCCATGCAATGACAACTTAACGATGTTTGAAAACAGTTTTGACAATTTGGAAGATGAAGACCGTCACGAAATAGATGTGCAAAAACATATGATTCAAAACGTGTCAAAAGGTGGTTAGTCGTCCGAACGGAGTGTGAAGGAGCGCCGGTCACGTTCAGGCATGGTATCTTCGTTGGCATATGTTTCAGTCATGCGGTCCAGGGTCGCGTAGTCGAGCGCAACCCCTTCGCGTGCAGCCAGGTTCTGAGTGCTTTTGACGGCCATAAACCAGGCTGTTTCGGAAAAACGCTTCGATGTGCCGTTTCCAGCCTCATCCGAGACAACATCCGTATCCTTTGGCTCTTCCTTTGCCGGCCTGCGCGTGTTGGCCGAGCGAAACGGAATCGGTAATGGGATGTCAGGATCTTTGTCGAATGTTGCCTTGGCTAGGGTTCTCGGCAGAACAGTTGTGGCTCGAAGGGTCGAGTTAGTCGCTCCATCACCTTTCGCGATTATGACGGGACTATCCACGGTCGGCATGTTCGCTACTGAAGGCTGGACATTATGTTTGTTGTTATGGTCATCCAGGGGTTCTCGGGGTTTGGAGATACATTCTTTCGCCGTGGGTTCCGAGCGGGACGTTGGTTGTGGCTCGAATACTGTTTGAGCGCGAATGGTTCGTGCAAGTTCATCGGGCGTTGGGCTCATTGGTCCAGCTTCTAGGTCGGGGACGTCCGTGTTGGGGCTGTGCGAAACAAAAATTGCGGGAATTTCCTTTGGCGGCTTTTGACTGCTGGTAGGTTCAGTGTCTGTTTTTAGTTTGGTCACGAGTTGTCTGTAGGTCTGTGTCGTTCCAACCGGTGATTGTTGTTTAGCACCGCAGAAAGGACAGAATTTGAGGTCGTTACCGGGAAGCTTTGAACCGCAGTCATGGCAAAACATACTATTTCTCCCCGTGTCATGTTTGATGCGCCCGAAGCAGGTCACGGGCTCACCCCGCGTGCGCAATGTGAGCCCGCATTTACGTTAGTGTACACGTTGCACATTCGTGATCACTGGCGCAAACCGTGCCGACCGCTCATCGGCGATAATATCGCCCTGTATGAGCACTCTCCCTTATTGGGATACGAATCTCGCCAAGCGGATGCAAACGATGCTTGGAGTATCGGAGTTCAAACCTCTTGACTGCTAAGGGAATCCAAATAAGCACCTTGTTTGACGCGCTTCTACGCACGGCGGATACTCGATGTAGACGATGCGAAGATATACCGAGTGATAAACGACCCCCAGGAAGGTAGCCAGCGGATTAAGTGGTGTGCGAGTTGCCGCGTTTCATTCGAGGCCGACGTCAAGTTTTGCGGGATTTGCGGCCAAGAGGTCGACTCTCGCACGGTGACTGCGCCCTTTGCCGATATGATGCAACCCGAGGGCGGGTCTAGCTACCTCGGCCAAACGATCGACAACAGGTATCTCATCAAGCGTCTCGTGGGTCGCGGAGGCATGGGTACTGTCTATGAGGTAGAGCACACGCTAATGAAGCGTCGCCTCGCCATGAAGCTCCTTCACGAAGACATGGTGGTACGTAAGCAGCTCGTTTCTCGCTTTACCCGTGAGGCGAGAGCAGTAAGCCGATTAAATAGTCCACACACCGTCACAGTGCATGATTTTGGCCGTTACGAAGCCCTGTTTTTTTTGGTGATGGAATACCTCGATGGCGAGGACCTTGAAGTCGTTCTCTCCCGTGAAGGTCCGTTATCTTGGCAACGGGGCTTTCGTATTCTTGCCCAGATTTGTGAGTCGTTGGAGGAAGCGCACGAGGCTGGGATTGTCCATCGCGATTTGAAGCCCGAGAACATCATGATTTTGTTTGAGCCAGAGGGCGAGGATTATGTGAAAGTTCTCGACTTTGGTTTAGCCAAAATTAGCGGCGGCGAGGACTTATTCTCCATTCACAGTCATCGTGACCTGTTCGGTACGCCCTACTACATGTCACCCGAGCAGATACGCTCAGAGGATATTGATCATCGAGCAGACGTGTATTCCCTGGGGTGCCTGGCATTCCGCGTGCTCACAAATCAGCACGTTTACGACGCACCCTACGCATTTGATGTCCTACGCCAACATCTGACATCGCCCATACCTTCCGTGAAGCGGACCGTTCCAGGAATCAATATCCCGGACCGTGTGGACCGTCTGGTGCGATGTGCGTTGGCGAAGCGCATGGAGAATCGATTTTCTGATGTTACCGCAATGCGTCGTGAAATCCTTGAATGCTTAGATAATCCTGAGGGTATTTCATCGATTACTGCGGGATTGACATCAGATGTTCCAATGGAAATTGGAGACGAGTTAAACGCACGATTACAGGCGTTCGAGCAGAGCCATCAGGTAGCTGAAGCAAGGATGCTCGATAGCTCTGAGAGCCCACTGCCGTATGGTGAAGAGGTCGAAGACGAAGAGTTTATGCCACCCTCACCGGCCGCAGCTCCGAGCTACGAGTCATCCACCCAACGAGTAGAGAGCGACTCTCGGAATTCAGACCGGCAACTAAATGTGGTGACTGCGCAGATCCCAATACAGAAACCGCGCAGGAATACTGCAGTGAAAATGGTCGCAGTCACTTCACGATCTGCGATCCCGGTTGCCGTGGACCCTGATGATGTCTTGCTGGACCCAAGTGAAGAAGGTCGTCTTTTCAATCGCATTCGTCGACGTCGGCGTATGAGGATTGCGTTGATGGGTTGCCTTATCGTCGCCGCTGTGGGTGGGGGATGGTGGTACCTGGGAAGCGCCGCCCCGGTAGTCAATGGCGTTGAACTGGAGCCGAACGATACGGTTGGCAGCGCGATGGAGTTGGCTGGTGACTTGGAAATCCGCGGAAATCTGGGGTCTCGCATTTCTCAGTTCCAGGGCGATAGAGATGCTTTTCGGGTATCGATGCGGGGAGCAAATCAGCTGTTATCCTTATCCGTCGGGCCACTGGAAGGTGTCGATCTTTCCATCGATGTGTTGGAACCGGATGGGCGTCGTATAACGCGTCTAAACCACGCGGGGATAGGGAAAGAAGAAACGATTCATAACCTTCTTATTCCCACTGAACAGGTGGTCGTGATGGTTAGTGAACATAATGATGGTGAGTCTGAGCCCTCCGAAAATACCGATGCATATCGGCTTCGGGTTGGCATCACCGGTGAGCCGCCCAAGGATAGCGAGTTGGAGCCCAACGACGTATGGGCTGCTTCGAATACTTACGTCCCCGGTGCAGCGATACGAGGGTATTTAGACGGACCAGGCGATGTAGATTCCTTCCGGATCGTTTCTGATCACACGAAAAAGCTGCAGCGCTGGGAATTCGTCATTGAGTCGAAAGATAGACTAGTTCCACGGATAGAGTTGTATCGGCTGATCGACGAGACTGCCGTGTTGGTCTACGCGGACGAGGGGCGGTATGGCTTGCTTCGAACGGTGTATGAAGAGTCAGAGCCCCACCAAGCGTACTTACTCGTAGCATCTCATGCGGGGAGAGGTCCCGATCGGGGGCAATATTCACTGCTGGTCGATCTAAAAAAGCGCAAGGAGCGAGTGGCTCATGAGCCTAACGATGATCGGGCACGTGCTACATCGATAGAAATTGGCGAGACTGTACATGGGGCTCTTGAGGGATCTACGGACCAGGATATCTTCGCTGTTCCAGTCACGGACCCTAAGCACCGTACAATTGAGCTGGATATGGACCCCATGACACGTTCTAGGCTTCGGGTCATCATTAGCGATGTGAATAAAGGCCAGTTGGAAGAGTTCCCCCGGAGAGTACAGCCAGGGTCACCTCCTCAGCCCAGCGGAGCGGACCGGCGACCAATGCGCTTTTCTGGAATTGGCGAAACCTATTACGTCTCTATTCGGCATCGCAATCCAGGGACCGCCAAAAATGCGGGCTATAGTTTTTCAGTGCGGCGGTCCGTATCGGTGAATAACGCCGCACCTGTTGGTGGACCGCCCGGACATTGAATCAGCATCTCGTAGATAAAAAAAAAGCGGCCGCAAATGCGACCGCTTCGGAAGGACACGGGCGGCTCATAAGGATTCACGTCCTTCCAACATGATCCACTCAATACAATCCGTATGCCACGTTTAATCACGACTGTCTTTCCCGGGTAATGGCTATGAAAATCAATTATTTATGCCCGAGCTTGGCAGTGGGGTTTACCAAGGATGAGAAGCTGAAAGTGATGAAAAACTACACACTAGATGCGATATACAACATGCGAAGACCGCACTCCCATTGCTCCGCAGTGTTGTGACAATCACCGAAATACCCAAATTCTTGGACATCCAGCAGGCCAATAAGACACTGGGTGTATGAAAACGCTGATAACTGCTATCTCGGTGATTCTCTTTGCAGTGCCCTTCTCGGCTTCCGCGAACTCGAATTCGCGAACACTAGTGGTCAAATCGGGGGATACGCTCGGCCGCCTCGCGATGCGGCATGGCACTACTGTCGAAGCGCTGATGAAGGCAAATAATCTGAAGAATCCAGATCGCTTATTTGCAGGGCAAAAGCTAGCGATCCCCACCATAGATGTCGCACCGGAGCGGGCGGAGGTAGACAATTCTCAGACGCCAGAGGTTAAGGTGTCAGCAGCCCGCGAGATGAATCGCAGCCCATCCAACCACGCGGAACAGTCCTCAAGCCGGCGTCACGTCGAGAAGTATGTGCTGCTGAAACATTGGGTGCGCGACGGAGAAACGGTGGGTGAAATTGCAGAAACTTATGGGGTAACAGCCCTCGCGATTATTGAGACGAATGGAATTCGACGTCCAAATAAGGTGCCAGCAGGGATGGTCCTATGGATTCCTCGCAAGCGCACTCGTGCACCGCAGGTTCGGGCAATGAAGTTCTTTAATGGTCTGAAGAAGGGCGGCACAGACAAGCTTGTCAGGGGAACCACGCGCCGTACTCCATCTGCTTCGCTACCCAAGAACCCGCCTACACGCCGCTTGGCCCGACCGAAAAGACAGCATCGCTTAGGTACGATTATAAGCCCGTGAACGATGTGTGTACTTCATCACAACACTCGCCTGGCGAAAGTTGATTCGCTACCGATACGTTCACAGCACGCCGCCGAACGCATGCTTCATGTCTGACTTGAGGCGGTTCCTATGCCCCTAACATATACGGTTCAAGGTGCCATATGGTGAGTCTTGAGGGGACCCTCTCGACGGCAGCGAGGCACCGGGATGCACTGCAGCAGCAGTATGCTGCCTTCGCCACCGCCAAAGAGGGCGGGGGGGGCGTAAAAGAGAGAGCGTCCGCATCTCAGCATTGCTGTGAAGTTGGTTCGTCCCCGGACGAACCATTGGCATCGCGTGGATACGGGGCAAGTACATGGTAAAGAACCAAGAGCGCCAAGAGGGGCGGCGCTACGGTCAATATGGGGTAGCACTGCATGTGCCAAAAGTGATAGATGATGTGCAGTCTGCTGTTATTACTGACGTTCTTCCGTTTGGGGGCACTGCGCTATGATTGTCCCGTACTGGGCTAAAGTGTGACATGAGGTGTCGGTTCTGTCATGCCAGGGTGGCCGGTAGGCCCTTACAGTGTCCGAAGTGCGGCTTTCAGACTGGGGCAAGGCGGTCAGTGGAGTGGGATGCCCGGACAGGTGAACGGACTCGTGTGGGCTGGTTTCGTGTTGGGTTTATCGCCGCATGTATTATTTCTGTCATTGCAGGGATTACCCTTCGAGAGACGGGGACCATCGTCACCATGCATGGCCTCCGGCACAAGGCATACGGACACACTGCGTCGGGAATAAAAGCGTTCCTCGCCGGTGATTACGCAGTCGCCATAGATCACCTGGAATTAGCTATTCACGCCGAGCCTACCTTTCCGGAGGCTCATCTTGCACTATCACTGGCGCTACTGGGTCGCGGCCGAAGTGCGGACGCGATACAGCATGCCTATCTTGCGGCTGACCTGGCCCGACTGGGGTTATTGGATAAACGAAGCGGCCTCGACCTGGGCGATGGGTCTAATGCCGACTTTGACCGCTTATCGAAGCAGGTACATTGCGTCGCCGCCGAGTTACAAGGCACTTTGTCGGTGCTCGAATCTAGACGCTTGATGTCTGTTTTCGGAGACCTTACGCGATTATCGACGTGTAATGCTGGACTACACTCGCTCTTGAACCAACCGGGCCGAGCGTCCCATCGAATACTTCAACGAGCTCTGATCGGTTGCCCTGCTGACTTCCCATGTCCTGAGCAGTAGCCGTTTGCTTTTCTGTCCTTTGGCACTTGGCACATCAACATCAGCGACCTATCTCTTTTCAGGTGAAGTGGGTGCGATGTGGAGAACGATGGCTCCGGTGTACGCATTGCCATGGATACGCGTCAGACGTAGACTCGCGCGACATCGTATGATGGTGGTTTTGACCAACAGAACCGTTCGAAGAGAGGAAACCATGGAATCCTTTGAGCTGACACGAGAGCAGGTAAGAACGATCGCTGCCGGCTTGTATACCTTGGCCGCGTCCGATGGTGTAGAGAGCGAAGAACTGCAAGTTATCCAAACATTCGTGACCGATGCTGGGTATCCCGATTTAGTAGATGGACTAGCCACTTTACATTTCGATCCTGCAGCAGCTTTCCATACGCTGGAAAGCAGCTGGCTTCGCCGTTTGTTTCTGAAAGCGGCACTCGTTCTGATTCGTGCTGACGGTCAAATATCGACGGAAGAGCGAGACGCATTTACCTATATGGCCGTGGCTTTTGGAATTTCGGGCGGCGTGGATGCGCTTATCGCAGAAACAGAAGGGGCCGTTTTGTGAAACTTGTGCTCGGAACCGGACCCGTAGGTGGTCGTTTGGAAGAGCTCATTCGAAGGGATGGACGCAGTCCATGGGCACTGTCCAAGGCAGGTGATAGCGCGCTCATTCTGGGCCCTATCCCCGATCGTCAGTTTCGTGCTGACGCAATAGAGGTTCTGTCGCAGATGTTGGTGGCATTCGATAACGACCGTGCAGATGCGAGTTTGAGGGATGGTATGGCCAGAGTAGTGACTGGTGTCGACACTGCCGTCGCTGAGCGCCTCGTCGCAGTGCTGGGTCCGTTGAAATCGAACGCAAAGGTCGTATCTGCGAGCTCTCCATCCTTCGCATCTAGTAACCCAGCACGCTTGCTTCGTGGAGCGCTCATGATGGGTGGAGGGGCGACTCTTGCGGCATATCTTTTTGTCGAGCCCATGACACTGGCCATCATTGCGGTCCTTGGTGGACTGGCTGGCGCGGTGACAGCAGGACGCCCTCAGACGAAACTGGCGCTCCTCGATGGAACACCGCGCTCGGCTCCTGACCTTCCCCCGGAGCTGCATGAACTACCGGAACTGATTGCTCAGTCCCTTGCGGAAATGACTGAATCCGCCGCATCGGCACTCGAAAAGATAGAGCGTTTCGCCTTCTACCTCCTCGGGCGCCTATCCGACCCGGCGGACCTGCTTAGTGTCCTGGGTGGGACGGATTCGGAGCTTGGTTTGAGTGCCGTCGCGCTTGCGAAGGCGGGCCTCGATACTGCTCGGAAAGGGAATACCAATGCCCTCAAAACTGCTGCAATGCGGGTAATAGACCTTCGAGCGGCTTTGGCAGCGACTGAGCAATTGACCGATGGCGGGGAAATAAACGCTGGGATTGACTCGCTTGTTGAGTCTTTGAAAAACACCGTTTCCGTGCTCAAGGAATGCACGGAGCAGTCATCATAGGGGGCAGACATGGGATTGTTTGATTGGATGCGTGGCCAGTTCATCGACATCATCGAATGGCTGGATGACAGCAATGACACCCTAGTCTGGCGTTTTCCGCGTCATAACAATGAGATAAAAAACGGTGCGCAACTGGTTGTCCGTGAAGGTCAGGTGGCCGTATTTGTCGACCAGGGCAAGCTTGCGGATACATTCGAACCAGGGACGTACTCACTCACGACCGAAAACCTGCCAGTGTTGAGTACGTTTCGCGGATGGAAGCACGGGTTCGAGTCTCCCTACAAAGCAGAAGTATATTTCATCAATACCAAGCAGTACTTGGACATGAAGTGGGGCACAATGAACCCCATCACGATGCGAGATGCTGACTTTGGCATCGTTAGAGTTCGTGCATTCGGTGTGTACGCAATTCGGGTGGATGCAGCCAATGTTGCAACGTTTTTGACAGAAGTAGTTGGAACGGACGGACTCTTCACCACCGATGAGATAGAGGGTCAGCTTCGCCGGATGTTGGTGAGTGCCTTTACCACGACGCTTGGTAAGTCAGGCATCCCAGTCTTAGACCTCGCAGGAAATTACGACGAAATCGCTCGTCAGTGTAAGACTACGATGGAGAGTCAGTTCGCGGAGTATGGTCTGCATCTATCGAAGTTTCTGATTGAGAATATCTCTCTGCCTGCGGAAGTAGAGAAATCCATCGATCAACGAGCCTCGATGGGCGCTATCGGAAATATGGCCACATACACTCAGTTCCAGGCGGCTAGCTCCATTCGGGATGCAGCGCAAAACCCGGGGGGGATGGCCGGTATGGGTATGGGAGCCGGGGCTGGCTTTGGTTTCGGTGCGATGATGTCCAATGCAATGGGAGTGGCCCAAGCAGCCGTTGGACAGCCAGCCGCTCCATCTGTTGCGGCAGAACCTCCCGGCAGCTCGCTTGCGGATCGCCTAAAGAAATTGAAGGCGCTCCATGAGGGTGGGCTCATCGACGACGCAACATTTGCTGCTAAGCGCGATGCGATACTTTCAGAAATCTAAGTTTCAGCATAGGTGCTGGCGGTGAGTCTCGACAACCTTCAATTTCCATGTAGCGCATGCGGAGCGACGCTGACGTTCGATCCGAGTGCAGCCAACTTGAGTTGCAGTCACTGCGGATACTCAGAGGAAATCCCCGGATCCGATGCGGAGGTCGTGGAACGAGACTTTCAATCCTTCGTTGCGGATAGCGAGGATTGGAATGACGGAATCCGCCATTGGAAGTGCCAAGCATGTAGTGCTACCACCACGACTGAACGCACAGTTACGGCTCATCGGTGCTCGTTTTGTGGTTCGAATCTAGTGTCATCGGCAGACGATGAGACGCATACCCGCCGTCCTGAATCACTATTGCCATTTCGGGTGTCGGAAAAAGAGGCCCTACATTGCTTTCGGAAGTGGATCCGTTCTCTTTGGTTCCGTCCTAATGCCTTGAAGTCTCAGGCGCGCGCTGGGGCCATTGATGGGACATATGTTCCATACTGGACGTTTGATGCCTTGACCCGGTCTTTTTGGACGGCGGAGTCCGGGACCTATTATTACGTGGAGGATTCGAAGGGGAATCGCAAGCGGCGGGTGCGGTGGCGCCGCGTGAATGGCACACACACGGCGTTTTATGACGACGAGCTGGTCCCAGGAACCACGGTCGTGAATAGTGCGCTGTTGAACCAGGTTGAGCCGTATCCTACAGAAGATCTTATTGGGTATCGAACCGAGTATCTCGCTGGGCACACCGCGGTCGCATATGAGCATGACATGCTTGCGTGTTGGCCGACCGCGAAGTCTCGTATTGATTCGGATATTCGAAGTGCATGTCGTCGGTCGATTCCAGGTGATACCCACCGTGGATTGTCAGTGAACACGAGTTATCATAATCAGACGTATAAGTTGTGCTTGTTGCCTATCTGGATCGCTTCATATCGGTATCGCAATGAAACCTACTCCTACATCGTCAACGGAGTGACGGGTACGATTGCAGGTAAGGCCCCATGGTCTTTGAGTAAATTACTGGGAGCGGCTACGGCGATCGCTGGGCTTGGTTACGGATTGTATCTGTATCTCTACTAAGTACTCATGACTCATGTTGCCGCAGTTCAATGCTCGATGGCCTGGGAACTCTTTCTGATCCTGTACGTATGAGACCTTGTCGATAGTTATCCTGTGAGGCGTTGTACGTTGATGGGGAAACCGTGTCCGTGTCCGTATACCCCTTGAGTGAAAGAGTGGCCGAGGAATGCGGAGTAAAAGCTTCTCATCGCGCTTTTTTGATTGGTGTAAGCAATGCCGCAGTTGGGGTCGAAAAAGAAGTAACCCCGAGCATGAGCCACTGCGGCCAGCGCATGACCTGGAAACTCCATCATGTAGTAATATTCGCCTTGGGTCACATAGCGTGAAAATCGACTTATGGGTCCCCGAAATGTACCCGTCTTGAAGTGCACAACTTCTACCGGATGAAGCTGGTACGACTCTTCCATAAAGGCGCCCAATTGGTCCCAGTTCTTCCCTCGGATGTTGCCGACGACCGCTGCATGGAAGATCTCATTTTGGAGCGGGGTTTTTTCGTATTGTCCTGGTATTTTAAGTGTGTCGAAGTTGACTTCAGCCAAGAAGTCGACGCCTCGCCTGACGCAATCGAGAAACTTTGCCGACAATCCCTGACACAGACCGCCCCGTATCCAGTCATCATACAATTGGTTATGCCCGATGGTGTACTGGCTCCAATTTGTGAATGTCACCTGGTGCTTTACAGCTGCGGTGAGCATCACACCCCGTAAAATAGAGGCCTTTTCGCGAGGAACAGCATTGCGGGTCAACTGGTCATCCTTCCCTGTACGGTGTGTTGCGCCAACCTGGTACTTTTAGCGCAAACCTATGGGTGCAAGAAGAGCCGCTCGGATGGCTTTTGAGTGGGATGTTCAGGCCGTGAAATGCACGCGTCGTCGGAATATCCCCAATATCCCGACCATGAGCACAAGGGTCCCCCATGGGCGAGAAGAACCATCCCGACCTGTTGTACATCCATCATCCGACGGAGGGGTGGCAGTGGGCTCATTTCCACCGAGGTCAATGACCACCGGTTCTACTTCGTCACCGTCGTCTGCCACGACCGGTTCATCGAAGCGGCGGTACTTACAAGTGAGCGTAAAGTCCTCTGGGGGTACGACAAACGTATCATCAGCGCCTTTTTCATCGCTTCTATCTAAGAATACGTAGAGAATTGCGTCTGGATCGTCTTCAAACGTGTATTCAAATGGGCACGTGACATCGAGCGGGGTATTGGGCTCATACACCCGCTCGATCTCTTCGGTAATCTGGGCCCCGTCTACTTCAAATGGTACTCCGGCCGGCTCGGAATTGAAGGTGATGCGACTTGCATCGGGCACTAGGGTCCTCGTCGCGGTACCGATATTCCCGATGGTATCGCGCGCTGTCACCTGAATCTCCAAGCGCCCTTCGATATCTACCTCGAGAGGAAGGCTATAGGTTCCACTCGGACCTTCGATTGTCACACTTTCCACCAGGGTGTCTTGACCGTCGTAGAGTGACAGAGTCCATGCAAACGAACTAACGTTCGGTCCATCTTCTGGATCGTTACCACTTGCTGCCAAGTTGATCGTTTGCTCCCCTCGATATCGCACAGTCTCTGCCGGTTCATCCATGGTGATGGTTGGCGGTTCATCCGCCCAGATAAGCCGAGAAATGATGCTTTTTTGCGCTTCGAGTACCCAAAACTCGCCGTCGGGTCCGATGGCAATCGAGCGGGTTCCAGATAATCCAGGCTCAGTTTCTACGAGTTCCCCATTCGGGCCGATGAGCTTCAACCAGGGTTCCGTAGATTCCGCAACCGGGACATATCCATGGAGGGTTTCGGGTAGGCCTCCTGTGGCACCCTCTGGACGGCGATACGCGGGTCCGACGATGAGCAGAGCGTTTTCCGAGGATTTTGGTGTCTCCCAAAGTGGAGCAACGGGGTTCTCAATCGGCTCCACCCCGCCTGGACCGGTGTGTCCATCGCCTTCAATCTCTGGCCATCCGTAGTTACCGCCGCCCCCACTGGAAACGAGGCTGACTTCCGACCAACTGAAGCGTGCGCTGTCAGCCACGAAAATAGCATCCGTCACGGGATCGATTCCGATTCGGTACGGGCGTCCGAATCCCACCGCATAAATTGCCTTTATAGCGCCGGTGGTATCACCGAGCGATGGATTATCTGTTGGAGTGGTGCCGTCGATATTGAAGCGCAGCAACTTACCGTGGAAGGCGGTCAGGTCTTGGGCCAGCTTTGCTTGATTTATCGTATTATTATCCCCAGTCGCCACGAAGAGGTGGTTTCCCGAACCGCTTACGGCGAGTCCTCCGCTGTTTCGGGCACCATTTAGCGCGAATGGGAGGCCCTCGATTATGGGCTGGAAGCTTGATGTGTCCAGCGTGATAGAGTCACCGCTTTTGGTCAGGGCGATGCGCGCGACAGCGGAGGAGATTTGTCCTTCAACCGTGTAATACACATAGGCAAAGCCGGAATCTGTAATTCCACGATCAAACGTGAGTCCTGTGGCCCCAGCCTGTTGCTGTTTACATTCCACGTGGCTACCGATATCGCCAAGCAGTTTTTGGGTTCCATCCAGAGCGATATGGTGCAGCTCGCCGCACCGAGTAACCAGCACTGGGCCTGTATCACCGCCAGGAAAGGCAAAATCCCAGGTGTCTGTGACGCTGGTAAATTTCTCCTCGTATTCGAAGCCGACGGCGGCATACGACGTTGAAGCCAGCATGAGGGTCGCGATCAAAACAACACTTCGTGAATTTTTCATAGGAGGGATGATGACCATCACTGTGTACGAAGATCAACCAAGTACGTTCTAAGACCAAACAATTCTAGGCAGTGAACCGAAGGTAGTTACTGCTTCAATTTGACGTCTTTTAGGAGGTCCGCAAAGGTACCGAGGCCGGAGCCTCCTGCAGTAGACGCAGTCGTATGTTGTAACTTGGGTGCGCCTTTTCTGCTTCGAGAGGTTCCTGCTTCTTCTCGAGTCGAAAGGCTTATCCGTCGTCGCTCGGCATCAACCGCCAAGACATTTGCCTCGATGATCGTGCCGGGTCGAAAGTGCTGCGTGAGATCGCTAACACCTGAGAATTCGGTTTCACTCCCGGGAAGAAGCGCCGTTACCCCCGGGGCAATTTGTATGAATACACCAAATGGAGCGATGCGTTCGATTTTCCCCGATACTCGAGTACCCGGCGGAAATGAGCTCTCAGCAGCGGCCCAAGGGTTGCCTTCGACCTGTTTCATGGAGAGTGAAATGCGGCGCCGAACTGGGTCGATGTCTAGTACAGTTACGCTCACAGAATCACCAGCCCGGACGATGTCGCTTGGGTGCCGGATACGCTTTTTGTAGGTCATTTCTGATGTATGGACCAGTCCCTCGACCGCGGGAATGAGTTCCACAAATGCCCCGAAGCTCTCAAGTCGCGATACGGTACCTTCTCGGACATCGCCAACGCGGATATCAGTACCTACTTTGGTCCATGGGTCTGATTGAGCGGACTTCATGCTCAGCCCTATCCGCTTACGTTCTCTATCTACGTCGATGACGGTGACTTCAATGTCTTGTCCAACTGTGAGCAATTCGCTTGGGTGCTCTATGCGGGTCCAGCTCATCTCCTTGACGTGAAGGAGTCCATCGACTCCTCCGACATCTATGAATGCGCCATACGTCTGGAGAGAGCGGACTTTTCCCATGCGCTGCTGTCCGACAAGGAGTTCAGACCAGAGAGCAGCTGCCTGTTCTTCTCGTTCCTCACGTAATAGCGTCGTACGGCTAACCACAAGCTTCCGAACGAGTGGGTCGTATTCTAGCACTTTGAATCGGTGGGATTGTCCTATGAACGTGTCCAATGCATCTTCGGGTACTGACTCGAGTGCGACGTGACTGACGGGTAAAAAACCTCTGTGGCCTCCAATATCGACTTCAAAGCCCCCTTTATTTCGCGACTTGATCGTACCCTGGACGGGTATACTGTTTGCGACGGCTTCCCGGAGAATTTGGCTGTCTTTCGACGAGGCCCCTCCTAAGCTTTTTGTGAGACGGACTTCACCCCGTGTGGAGATCACCATGGCTTCAATGGTGTCACCAATGGCTATCGGGCTATCTCCAAGTTCGATACGTTCCAGTACCCCTTCTGCCTTTGCTCCGATATCGACAAAGACTGAGTCATGCGAGATACCGACTACGGTTCCGGTTACAAGCTCACCACTCTCTGCGTCTTGTCGGGTGACGTTGTTGCCCTGCGACGCTTCGAACATCGCCGAGAATTCGATTTCTTCATCGCTCAGAAGCGGGTTTGTTTCGATTGCGGCAGAGGGTTGTTCCGCAGATGCGTTGTCAGTCATGATGTTCCGAATCCTGTGATGTCGATGCGCTTAAGCTATGCATATTTTTCTTGCGAGAACTCCATATACGATACGCGAGAAGAAACCACCCTGAAATCAGGCAGAGCCCGCCAAGGGGAGTAACTGGCCCCAGAAATGTCCAGTGCGTAAGCGCCAATCCGTAGAGGCTGCCGCAGAACAATAGTGTTCCTAAGAGAAAGAGGCCTCCTACTGGAGCGAATGCGCGGATGCCCATAGCGGACTCCTGCTGGAGACGATCTACAAGCAAGAGCCCGATGGCATGCACCAGCTGATAATCAGTGGCGATCTCCCAGGCCCGGAGTGAATCCTCTCCAAGTTGAGAGCGAAGTGCATGGCTACCGAGTGCACCCAGGATGACCCCGACCCCTGCGCTGAGAGCTCCTACGACTCCCCATGGGTATGCACGTTGCGACCTTGGCATGACTTGTTCCTTGCTTCTCTGCATTGAGTTCTTTGTATAGCGTGCAAGTGTTTAGTACCTACCAGACCCAAGCAACGTCCACTACTTGTGCGGCGACTATTTCGGCATACATGGCGTTTGCATTCTTATGCGACTGGCTAACATGCCCTCACACGTAATCACATCGCACAAACGAGTAATACGCCACATGTGTGTGTCGCCGTCTCGTTTCTACTACCAAAGCACTCGACGTTTGCAAGGTGCCTTGGCGGCACAGGATATGGAACGGCACAGGCACTCCGAGAGGGGATGTCCTTTTTTCTTTGGCCTGGAACTGCACGTAAATGTTGGTTTTCTCGGATTTCTTTTGACACATCTTTTGACCCCGGGATATCGTCCGGTCCCATTTCGTAGCGTCCAGTGATTCCGGATAGTTGCGGTGGATAATTCATGTGCGTCATGACGTCTAGTATCAGCCAGCTGCGCGCTTCTTATGCAGGAGACGCATTGGCTAGTGGGCTACGCCCATAGCGCAACCAGGCGTCTAAGCGTGAACGACGTTCGAAAGAGCGTTGATATAGGAGCGTGAGACACGTGCCAGCCACGGTCTTTAGGGCGCTATGCCCCCAACAATTGAGTGCATTGATGGCAAAACGCAATCGCACTCGTAAAGTGTATGCGATTGCCGAGCTGGGCGGGGCGCCATACAGTCCTGCAGGCCAAACGTGATGCGAAGATACTCCCAAAGAAAGTTGAGGAACGCGATGAGGGTCTCCAAAAACAGTGTCGTGAGCATGTGTTATTCGATGACAGGCGACAACGGCGAAGTGATTGATGAGTCAACACGTACTGACCCCTTTGAATTCTTCTGTGGTGCCGGTCAGCTTGTACCTGGGCTGGAGCGGCAACTCATTGGTCTACGAGCTGGTGAGCACAAGCAGTTCTCAGTCGCTCCTGCCGATGCGTACGGAGAACATAACGCAACGCTCGTCAAGCGGGTAGCACGTCGGCAGTTACCGCGGACGATTGACGTCAAAGAGGGTATGCGTATTCCCATGCGGTCCCCCGAAGGGGTCGAGCTTGTCTGCCGGATTCTTGAGGTCCAGGACGAGGCGGTAGTTGCGGATTTCAACCATCCGCTGGCGGGCCTCACGCTCAATTGTTCGGTCGAGATCTTAGACGTTCGCAACGCGAATAACTAAGGCGAAGTCACCATGGTAGAGGTCCTTGGGAAGGTGCAAGCGTCCCTTACCGACCGTGGCTGTACTGCGTGTAGTTCGTAATGACTGTTCTTGATAGATGGGAATGGACGTACGGAAGAGCGTTGTTTTGAGTAATCCAGACACGCTCCACGATGGGGTGGGTATCTGTGGAGACCACCAAGCCCAGCATGGTGACTGAGGATGTCCGACACGCCCCCACCTAACGAAATAATGACGCGAGGGGATACGGAGCGTTCAACGACGTCTGACTCCACTCGTCCTGGCCGCTATTACCCGCCGACTGCGCTCCGAGACCTAGACTTCGAAACCGTATTTGTTATCTTCTCCAGTCTCTTCTTTTTTACCCTGTTTTGGTATTTTGGCCGGGTACCATTTTTTAAGGCCCACCTTACAGAATACCCACCAGACTCATCCTTTGCGCCCGCATATGGCTTCACGTACTTCGTCATCTCTTCCGTTGTGCTGCGCATGCTGCTGCCGATGTTATGTATCGTTTTTGTTCTCAAACGTCGGCTATCTGATTTTGGTTTCAGTGTACGTGGTGTCGGACGCGGTGCTTGGATATACGGGATTCTGTTTCTCTCCATGCTTCCACTAGTATTTTTCGCTGGGACTCAGGCGTCTTTCGTGGAGTATTACCCTCAGTGTCGAGGTCTTATACGGAACAATACGATCACGTGGACGCACCTGCTTATATTTGAGCTGGTGTACGGAATACTATTCGTATCTGGTGAAAGCTTCTGGCGCGGGTATATGGTGTTCGGGACTGAACGGACGCTTGGCTACTATGGGGTTCTGTTTATGGTTATCCCGTACGCAATGAGCCACTACGAGAAGCCATTTTTGGAAACGATTGGTGCCTTTGTCGCTGGCACTGTCTTGGGGATACTAGCGCTTCGGCATCGTTCCTTTTGGCTGGGGGTACTCGTGCATTGGGGAGTAGCGATTAGTATGGATTTGATGGCTATGTTCCGGCGGGGCATCACGATCACGGGGTGGTAAATGCGAGCATTGGGTATCGATTTAGGACTGAAGAGAACGGGTATTGCACTTGCAGAAGGTCAGGTGACTGTTCCCTTGGAGACGCTGAGCAAGGAAAGAAAGTTGTCTGATCGGGTCCGGCGCGTGGCACGCATGGGAGATCAGAGGCAAGTGGATTGTTTTGTCGTCGGTTATCCATTGGAGACTGATGGGCAGGTTGGAACACGGGCTGCTTTCGCGAAAGATTTTGCTGACCGCCTATCTGAACGAAGTGGTCTGCCAGTACACCTGGTTGACGAGCGGTACACAACGGTAGAGGCAAAACAGCGCTTGCGTGATGCCGGGGTGGGTTCAGAACAGATAAAAGGAATACTGGACCAAACGGCCGCAGTAGTCATTTTAGAAAGTTGGTTGGCATCGATGGAGAAGCCTGAGTGACACAGCGCCTGCTAGCGTTATTCGGTGGGTTTGTGATTCTCGTTCTGTGTTGTACAGGAGCGGGTGCGTTCTGGCTCGAGCGGCAAATGACAGCCCCTCATGCATTAGAAGACGATTTGGTCACTGTAGAGATATCTGAGGATTCCTCGCTCGCTGATGCAGCCAGCTTACTCATGTTTTACGGGCTCGTGGATGACCCGTTGCTTTGGCGGTTACGGGCATTTCAGAGGGGGATAAAAGGTCGTGTCGTGGCTGGACGCTACCAACTGAGCACTGGGATGTCGGCGGATATGATGATCGACCGCTTGATTACTTCTCCCGATTCGCAGATAGGTCCCCTGAAACTCAAGATAATCCCTGGCGATACGATTTGGCGCGTCCGAGAACGGCTCACTACACTCGGGGTTGTGGACGATATCCTATTGTTCGATAAAGAGGCATCTTGGTTGAAACACCTCGCCCCTGGGCTCCCCGCGAAAGCAAAGAACGCCTATACACGGCTGGAGGGGTATTTGGCCCCTGATACTTATTTTCTCGATCGTGAATCCCCTCGTCTACAGGATGCAATCCAGGCGTCCTACAAGCAATTCCAACGCCGCTGGAAGCAAGTAACGAAGGCGCATTCAGCGACTTACAAACGACTTAAAACGGTATTTAGCCTGAGAGATAGAGACTTCATTACCTTGGCGTCTCTAGTAGAAAAAGAGGTCGCATATCCCCCGGAGGCCCCCATGGTGGCGGCGGTTTTTTACAATCGTTTGAAACGGGGTATGAAACTGCAAACTGACCCAACGCTCGTATACGGTCCCGATTCATGGCAGGCGAAGCCGTCGCCCCGATATCGACGAGACAAAAAGAATCCGTACAACACTTACGCCCATAAGGGGCTGCCACCAGGCCCGATATGCAGCCCCGGTCCTCAAGCATTGGCTGCGGTGCTAAATCCCAGTAACACGCGTGCGCTATTTTTCGTCGCGATGCGAGATGGAAGCGGGAGACATGCGTTCTCTGAGACGTTGGAAGAGCATAGAGCGAATATTCAGCGCTTTTTAAAGTAGCGTCGTCGCAGAAACGCATCGCGTTCAATGTTTAGCTGCTTTTTTTCATTTACGGCTATTCAAGCGATACTACGGATATGGCAAAGACACTCGGTTTCGTCCTCGGTGGACTTGGGTTTACCCTGCTATTGATTTTGTCGGACTGGGCGTATCCCGGGGGGAGTGCGCCGGGGCCGAGTGCTATTAGGGTAGCGGCCGTCGCGTTTTTGATGGCGGTCTTCTGGGTTACAGAAGCACTTCCTATTCCCGCCACATCAATGCTGCCCCTCGTTCTATTTCCCGTGCTTGGGATAGCTCCCGTCAAAAATGTCGCGCCTGCATACGCCGACAAGTTCATTTTACTCCTGATGGGCGGATTTTTTATCGCCCTTGGCCTGGAACGATGGAATTTACATAAGCGTCTGGCTCTACGGACTATCGTAGCGGTTGGTACTCGACCGTCACAATTGGTTCTCGGTTTCATGTTAGCCGGAGCTGGGCTGTCGATGTGGATTTCCAACACGGCGACCACATTGATGATGCTTCCTATCGCATTGGCTGTCTTGCAGCGTGTGGAGGAGAAGGCGCCAGGCGAGGCATCCGGGACACTCGGTATCGCGCTCCTGCTCGGCATTGCCTACGCCTGTAATATTGGCGGAGTGGGTACACCCATCGGTACTCCACCGAATTTGATTTTTATGTCTCAGTACTCTGTCAGTTTTCCATCTGCAGCCCCGATTTCTTTTCTGGATTGGATGATCACAGCTTTACCGATCGTCATCGTTATGATCGTGGCGATCTGGTGGGTTTTAGTTCGCGGAGTGAACCGCGTCGACGATGCCCTCGACATTGGCGACCGTAATGCCGTCAGAAACGACTATCTTGCCTTGGGAGGTCTATCGATCCCAGAACGTCGCGTTCTGGTCATCTTCGGCATGACTGCACTGCTGTGGGTGTTTCGCAAACCAATTGTGGTCGGTGAGTTTCAGCTTGGAGGTTGGTCGAATTGGCTTGGTCTCGATGGGCAAGTAGACGATGGCACTGTGGCGATTGCGGCCGCCATACTCATGTTTGCGTTGCCAGCGGGAAATAAAAAAGGCGAGCGGCTTTTGGACTGGGAGACTGCGGTCCGAATTCCTTGGGGATTACTCCTGTTGTTCGGTGGTGGTTTAGCACTTGCCGCTGGTTTCAAGGAAACGGGTTTGTCCGCATGGGTAGGTCAACAACTCGGCGCACTCGCAGGGCTGCCAACGTGGACGATGATTGGGTTGGTCTCATTGTCCGTTACGTTTCTTACCGAGGTGACCAGTAATACCGCAACCACAACGATACTTATGCCCGTACTCGGTTCCGTGTGTGAAACGCGAGGAATACCTGCCTCTCATTTGATGCTGCCAGCAGCGATTAGCGCTAGCTGCGCTTTTATGCTCCCCGTCGCCACCGCTCCGAACGCTATTGTATTTGGTACAGGTCGTATCCGAATGGCCGACATGGTCCGCATCGGAGTGGTGATAAATCTTATCGGCGTCGTAGTGATTACCGCGATATTGAGTTTTTGGTAGCCGGTTCAGGTGATATCCACGTGTTCGACCTCAGAAATTGTGTCTCCGAAAAAGGTCGCTGCCACACGATGAAATCGGTCGGGTAGGTCGGTCACGCAAATTCTTCGCCTGGCTTTGCTGTCCTGTAACGTAGGAGCTAGGACAGCAGTTACTGCCTCTGCGCTGTCTACTAGAGTCATGGGTCTATCTAGCGAGGAGCAGACCGCATCTATGGTGCTTTTCAGCGCCGGATAATGCGTGCATCCCAATACGAGAGTGTCCATATCTGGGGCTGATTCAAATAATGGTTCGAGATATGTTCGTAGTGCGAGTCGAGTCACATCGTGGTCGAGCCAACCAACTTCCGCTAATGGCACCAGCAGAGGCGCTGCTAACGAGAGCACCTTCGCGTCCGGTTGAAGCGCATGGATTGCACGAGGGTAACTCTTACTCGATACGGTTCCTTCGGTACCTAGTACGCCAATGACACCGCTTTTTGATGCAGAGACGGCTACACGAGCTCCTGGCGCAACCACTCCTAAGATCGGAATTCCCTTAAATATTGTTCTGAGTGTGGGAATCGCGTGGGCGGATGCGGTGTTACACGCAACTACTACTTGGTCGACGCCCGCGTCGATTAAGAATTGAACGCACCGTACGGCATACCTAGTTACCGTTTCGGGGGACTTCGCGCCGTAGGGAAGGCGTGCAGTGTCGCCGAGATATACTAAGTCAGTTTTTGGAAATTGAGAGATGAGCTCGCGAGCAACTGTCAGGCCCCCGATGCCGGAATCGAAAACCCCAATGCGGCTCATCTTCTTTTGTTCGGTCATCATAATGCCAGCATAAATGCTGACGAGGATTGGGAAAAGAACGACTCACAATACGACGTGAATCTTAAAACGACAGTGAGAAAGGGTGACGAATGGTAGAAGTCGCCCTACACTTCGATTCGTTAGCTAATTAGGAGGTAGCAATGTTTGGTGGACAGGCAGTATCACAGTTATCCCGCACGCAGCAGATGAGCTTCTTGCAGCGCGTCTACATGTGGATGGCTGGAGGACTAGTGCTCGCTGGTGTCGGCTCGGCACTTTCGATCCAGACGGGTGTTGCCGAGGCAATGCTTCGGTCAGGAATGATGGGTCATCTCCTCATACTCGGACTATGGTGGGGCGTCGCCTATTACGCTCAGAAAGTACAATTTCAACCGACAGTGAACACGATTGCATTCGCGGTATACAGCCTACTTACAGGCTTAGTGATGTCGGATCTGATCCTTATTGCGTTGATTATCGGAGCGCAGACCCAGGGCAGTGCTGGTCACTACATTTACCAAGCGTTCGGTCTGACAGCAGTAGCGTTCGGTGGTTTGAGCTACTACGCGACGAAAACAGATCGTGACTTCTCCTTTATGGGAGGCATTATCACCGTAGGTATTATCGCAGCCATTGGTCTAAGCCTGATGAACTTTTTTATCGAAAGTTCAGTGCTTGGCATGGCGATATCGTTTGGCGTGGTGCTCCTGATGGCAGGATCGATTCTGTGGAACACGCAACGCATCCTACAGACCAGCCCTCCGAACGGACACATTGGCGCGGCACTCGTACTGTTCACTGACTTCGCAGTGATGTTTATGCATATCCTGAGCCTGCTTCTGCAGCTCGCGTCGGGCGGGCGAGACTAGCGCAGCCCACGAGCTTATTTGGCCCACCAGTCTGGTGGGTCAACCAACCTTTTTTGAATACATCTGATGCCCCGTACGTCGCACCCACACGACGGAGTACGTCCGGAAAAACGGACCCAATACGGAGGCCATCAACATGCAAATACCCGCACGAGCCATAGTTCTCGCGGCGTTGATAGTCGCTGTCAGCACCATGTCTGGATGCTGGGGCGATGAAAACGAAACTCAATACAGCCAGCTGAAGTGCGACGCCAGCGGTTGCCTGATCTGCGAACAAAGCACCTGTTATCAATATGCGTGTTCAGCCCTTTACGAATGTCCTGCAGGGTATTCTTGTTCGGCAAACTCGGAATGCCGCTTGGATGCTGCAGGAGGCGTTGCTACCGGACCTATCGACACTACTGGGGCCCAATGTACAGGGACCATGCAGTGTCCAACGGGTATGATTTGCTCATATGGTGAATGCGTTGATTCGGAAGGCACGGTTCGCACTACCGAATGCACATTATCCAACCAATGTGGAGCCGATAGAGTCTGTATCGATGGTGTCTGCGTCGCTCCCCGTCCGGAGGCAACCGAAGAACCACCAGCCCGGTCGAGTGTGCCCTGCGCAGTGAACGCAGATTGTCCGGCTGGAGATATGTGCCAAAATGGCGGATGTACATCAAAATCATTTCCGCTTCGTCCTGAAGGGACATGCCAATTTAACGGTGACTGTGGGACGAGCGGGACGTGCATCAATACACGATGTTACTTTCCGCCTGTGGATGGCGCCTGCCCCGAGGGCGCTTCCAATTCACATGGCCTATGCCTCCCAGTGTCTGAGCCAGCAAACGAATGCAAGTTCAGCACGGAATGTGGTCCAGGTTCACTGTGCGTTAATGCGACGTGTGTGCAAACTTGCGATGCGGATATCGACTGCAAATGGGGTAACCATTGCGGGAACTACAATACGTGTGTCCTAGACGATAGACCCATTCTTCAGTGCTTGGATAATTCTGACTGTGCGGATAGTTGCGTTGATGGCCGGTGTCTTTCTTTATGTGGCGCTGCTATGCCGTGCGATAGTGGTGCGCTGTGCACATATGGCTTCTGCATGGCGAACGCATCCTGCTTTGAGATGGCCGATTGTGCGACAGGCTTTGATTGCATAGATGGTCGTTGCGATACGCTTGGAGACGATGCCGCTGCATCAGCAGAACCAGATGCCTCTCAGGATGCGGCAGCCGCCTCACAGGAACCCTAATTTACAACGTCCTACTCCTCATGTTCACGGCCTTAGTGTGCTTATGCAGATGCTGTCGGCACACTAGGGCCTTACGTAATTGTTCGTTTCCTGTTTCCAATATTTCGCCTTACTTAGAAAAGATCTCTGGCCACCAAGTGGTTTTGGAAGTGGCAGTAGCTTCTCCCCTGTGACACTCTGTTGCGGACCGATGCGTCGGAGGGGAACATCATGGGTGGGCGTCCGATTACTAAGAACGTTGTCGACCTGGCCTATACGGCCACCAAAGTTGTATCCACATTGGGACCAGCATCCTTTTCACCAGCAATGATCCGTAAACTTGCGGAGACTGGGGTGGATGTATTTCGAATAAATATGTCGCACGCTGCAGTGTCAGATGCGCGGGAATTGATTTCTACGATCCGTAATATCAGCGATTCCGTAGCGATTTTGGTGGATACGAAAGGGCCCGAGTTGCGAACGACGGAGGTCGACGGTGTTATCCGCTTGGTTGCTGGTCGACGCATCGAGGTACGTTCCAGTCATACGACGTGGTGCACAGACAAAGTCATCTACGTAAAACACGATGATTTGGTGGCTTTTTTATCTGCTGGGGTACGTGTTTACCTAGATGATGGTCTCGTTCGCCTTGTAGTGGAACGTGTTGATCCTAGTGGGCAATCAGCGCAATGCTTAGTGGAGCGTGGTGGTGAAATACGAAGTCGCCGGGGTGTCAACGTTCCGGGTATCAACGTATTTCCCCCAGAGTTGACGACTCAAGACATCGAAGCGATTAAGATGGCCGGCGAAGAGCAGGTTGAGTTTCTTGCCGCCTCATTTGTGCAGTCCAAACTCGACGTTATCGCGATTCGTGAGGTGCTTGAGAAGACTGGCGCTACGACTCAAATCATCTCGAAAATCGAGACGCGTGAGGCGGTCGAAAGCATTGAGGGCATCATATCGGTAAGTGACGGGATCATGGTTGCCCGTGGCGATTTAGGCGTCGAAATCTTGCCCGAGGAAGTGCCGCTTGTTCAAAAACATATTGTACGAGAGTGCACTCGAGCTGCGAAGCCTGTCATCGTAGCTACGCAAATGCTGGAATCAATGATTACTCACCCCGTAGCAACCCGAGCGGAAACGTCAGACGTGGCGAATGCGATCCTTGATGGCACAGACGCAGTCATGCTGAGCGGCGAGACGGCCAAAGGACGATATCCGGTGGAGACTGTTTCCACCATGGTGCGTATTTCTCACAACATTGAGCACAGTGCTGATCTATTTCGGCGCCAACTGTGGCGCAGCACCGCTATGTCCACTACCGACTTTATAGCCAAGGCGGTATGTAGAGCCGTCGAAGACTTATCTATCGACTTCATCGTGGCGATGACGGTAAGTGGTCGGACAGCCCGTCTTGTCTCGAGCTACAAGCCCAGTGTACCGATTCTCGCGATTACGCCGAATCTGCATGTTGGTCGCCAGTTGGCACTGTCCTATGGTGTACGGCCATTCGTGGCGCCGTATACCGATGATTATGGGCACGCGCTAAAACACTCCTTACTGCTTCTGCTGGACCAAGGCGTACTTCAGGAGCATCACCGTGTGGTAGTCACCGCAGGTATCCCTATGGCGCGTTCCGGGACCACCAATTTTCTCTCGGTCGACACCGTAAAAGTTCTGCTGGAGGGGGCTGAAGCACACTGGTCTGAATAGCCCGTTGCCTGCCATTTCACATCCAGACGTGACGCTTCGCCTTTGAATACCCGCACCTTTCTAAGGAAATCCATAAGATTTACGGGATTTGTCTCGTATCCCCGTATACGTTTGAATTTATCGTAGGGCGGTGCAACTGCTTGTCGCGGCGATACGGGCGCGGGTACCATAGAAGAGAAATTCAATAGGCACGGTATAATGCGAAGAACTGCAATGATGATTCTGGGTTTGGTCCTTGCGGCTACCAGTGCAATGGCTGCACCCGATCTGTCGTGTACGATCCTTGTGGAGCAGGTCACGGATGTGTCCGGGCCAGAGCCGGTAAAAAAAGTCCAGGTGACCGTCTCAGTGACGAACTTGGGTGACTCTGGAGCCACTAACACGGGCAACGTTGATCCCATACTGGTGTTTCGTGACCTCCCGGATGCACCGACGCCATCGGATGTCCCTGATGCATTTTTTCCTCTGACATCGCTGGCGCCGGGAGCGGAGGTTAACTTCGACCTGGAAGAAGTCAGTATGGTGCCTGGCTCATACAAAGCATGGTGTTGGGTCAACCCAGTCATACCTGGGGACGAGCCCCCGATCGCCGACGAAGTAAACTTCGAAGACAATATCGTGAGTAAGCCATACATCGTGACTCCTCCACCTATTGCAGCACCTGACTTAGTCATTACTTCATTGGAAACGACACCGGTTGGCCCCTATGAATACGACTTTTCTGTTGTGGTTGATAACGTCGGCGGTGCTGCCTCGGGACCGTTTCAGGTCGATATTTTTCCCGATGAGGAGGCCGAGCCGAATTGGTCGACCCCAGGACTCTTTTCTGAAGTCTTTTGTGCAAGCGATGGGCTCTCTGCACAGTCCTCGGAGGTGCTATCTTGCACTCCGATATACACCGGCTGGACCCCTCTAGATGTGGGGACACAGACGGTATATGCCTACGTCGATATTGGCGGCGAGGTCGGTGACGAGTCAGATATCTCTAACAATTCATTTTCGACAGACGTTGAGGTCAAAGCCCCGGCCGAACTATCTACGCTGTTCTTTGCAGTGGATTCAGAAGCGGGTGATGTCACATATGACGTCACGGTCGGTAACGCCGGTGGTGAAAATGCCACGGGCGTCTCGGTCGGGCTCGTCTACCAGTCTACCTTCCCACCCAATTCCTGTGATGATGCCGATGATGTGAAGGTGGTTCCTTTCATCCAGGCAGCGGGCTCTACACTAGTACAGTTCGAACGCACCGGGGCAATCGGCGGTGAGGGATTTAACGCATGGGTTATTGTCGATTGCGATGACACTGTTCTGGAAGGCGGCGAAGGAGATAATGTAGCCAGCTTCACATACGATGTTGATGGTGTACCTAACGCTCCGCCTGAATTTGGCGAGATCGAAGCGCCGCCCGACTGCCGAGAAACCGAGGCTTGCTACTGGAATGTCGAGGTTATCGACGAAACGATCGCAGGAGCAGATGTTGCGATCCGCGTGGTTGATGGACCAGCGGGCATGTGGGGCGACTCCGCCAATCAAAGAATTGTATATGTGCCTCCTCTCGGGAGCACAGCGGTCAATACGGACTTTACTGTTGTTTTGGATGATGGTCTCGGCGGGACGGCCGAACAAGTCCTACAAGTGGACGTGGAGCCGCGCACAGACTTTCGTGGTCTAGTGGGCCAGAAAGGTGCGCTCCCGACGGACGTGGGGAACCAGTGCGCGCTTTTCGAGATACCTGGAACGGGCTTCCTTTGGGTGGATCGCGAAGACTATGCTGTTCGGTTGGTTCGTAGCGAAGAGGGCGATCAGACTCCCCTGTCGGACGTTTCTCCGCACCTAACTATCCCGGTGGCGATAGACCACAATGTGGAATCCCCGTTTTTGTCATGCCACGTGGCGCTGGCCCCTAATGGCGGTTTCTTCCTCCTCGAGACGACGACCCAAGTATTGTTGCAGTATGGCGCTGATGGCACATTTATCCGCAAGATTGCCGTGGAAGGCGTGAGTAGCGGGGTGGAGGTCTTCGTTCCGTTTGCTGAAAGCACGTATGTATTTTTCGATACGATTCAGGACTTCCCGTTTCCAGCTCTGTATTTCATAGACGTACGTACGGGTACCCTAGACACGGACTACGGTGCGCCGCTTGAGGATGCGGAGGAAGGCGACCCCAAGTCTGGTAAAATTCCGCTTGCCATCGTTACGCCAGCGGATTGGTCATCCGAATACCTTTGGATTGGCCCGGACCGCATACGATTATTGAATCGTCAGTTCAGTGCCTTGGGTTTTGTGGATCTGAGCTTTACAGGAGAGGTAATCGCGGAAACGCTGTTCGAGGATACCCCTATTGACGGTATCGTCCCTACCGATCCGGAGTTATATCTTCCCATGGCCGCACCTGATGGCGGTTTGATGCTGCAAGACTTTTCGACCGCCACCTTGCGCTGGTATCAGGCAGATTACTCCCCACGCTATGGGTTTAGCCTAGCGGCCCCAGGCGGAGATACAGAGCCTGGTGTAGTGTCGTTACAGGCCTACGGATACAGCGTCGATAATATACGCTGCGACCTTCTGCCGGCCGGTGGGTGGACCTGCCATGACTTTACATCTCAACGGGGATTCGTAGTCGATGAGTTTGGAGACCTATACGACTATTGCCCGAAAGTTTCAGTATCTCCTACGTCGATTGAATTTGGCGGCATCACCGCATTCGAGACATCCGAAAAGACGGTCACCGTTGTAAACGCAGGCAGCGGTGTCTTTGCTGTGGAGAGCGTGAGCTTGTCAGAAGTTTTCGGTGAATTTTCTGCCATCACACCAGCTGCATTCCCAACATCCCCTTATCTTTTAGCGCCAGGCAGCGCGATTGCTCTGGACTTCGAGTACACACCTACCGGTCCAGGTGAAGCCGGCTTGATTTTTAACATCAACGCGGTGGCTGACGACCCTCTGTGTCCAGCGTCAAAAATCAGTATTCCTGTCACGGGTTACAGTGGAGCCCGGTTGCAAGCCACTCCAGGACTCATAAGTTTCAATGGTGTTGGGCCTGGTCTACACACTCAGAAGGTCACGATCCAAAGCGTAGGCTCGACCTCATTGCAGCTCAATTCAGTCAGCCTAGCGGACAATACGAAGTTCCAGTTGTCTCCGTCCAATATACCCAACGTAGTGTTGTCACCCGGCGATACGATTGAGTTTGATGTCCTCTTCGATGGAACCATAGAGGGAGAATTCACAACCAGTCTCAATATTGGGAGTAACGACGCGACCAACCCCAATGCACAAGTTCCTGTGACAGCTCGTACTGGACCACGGTTAGAGTTGGAGCCCCCAGGACTCAAGTTTGGTGGAGTCTCGGTTGGTGAGTCTCTCGCGCGCGCGGTCACTATTACAAATGTCGGAGAAACCACGATCAATTTTGAGCCTCCGTCGCTCACTGGTATCCCATCATTTAGCCTTGAGGCAGATGGTTTCGTACCTACGCTTGCGAAGGGTGAAAGCACGACGCTATCCGTCAGATATTCACCAACGGCACCAGGGACTCAAATCGCGAAGGTGCTGATTCAGCATGATTCCGATGCGATTCCAACGGTAGAGTTCATCGCCGTTGCGGGAACAGGTACAGAACTACCGTTGGGCTTTAACGGTGTGCTCTCGTTTGCTGACACCTACGGCCCTATCGCGATGACTGGTGGTGCAATTGAACTAGATACTGGTGGTTTCGCTGCCTGGGGTAGCCAAGCCGGAGCTATCTACACTTTGAATGGCTCCGGTGAACCTATTTCTGTACTGGGACTGGGCGGCGTTATCCAGATGAGCGGTCCTGAGGGAGCATTCCCGAATGCAACTGCTCTTGGTGCCACGCTACTGGAGCTGGAGAGCGGGGACTTTGCCATGTTGTCGCCGGCGGATGGGAGGATCTATGTGGTACGACCAGATGGACTCCCCAATCCACATATCGGTGACAATGGCGTAATCGATGTGTTTGCCGCCGGTGATGGCATCGGCAGCCTCGCAAGCGTCATGGCTCAGCTTAATGACGGTCCCGCTAGGTCATCTTTGCTGGTCTTCGAGACCATAGACGAACAGTTGATTGCCATCGGGTTAGACGGTGATCTCGCGCCTGCGTTTGGTTCTCTAGGCAGGGTGAACTTTTCCGCCCCGGGCGCAGTGGTCGGCGCGGGCGCTGCGCTCGAGACTGGCAACAATCTAGCGGTCCGTGGCACTGGTGACATCATCTTCAGCGACACGATTACCGAGAAATTTTACCGTCTCACTGAGATTGGAAATGCGGTGCCTGGTACCGGTACGGCAGTCAGCTACACCGGTGTACTGGAAGCTTGGAGAACGCCCTTTGAGACCGCGTATTATGACCCAGTGCTTGGAACCCTTCAGGTGTTCGAAGATGCCTTCACATCCTACGTCTTCGATAATGGTCAAACGAGCCTCGATGTCGCCGCGGTATGGCCAGCGGAGATTTTAGGACCCGCTTTGATTGTCTTGAACGATTCAGGGGTTGCAGTGTCGACCCAGTTGAATGATCGCTTGGTCTTTGTCTCGGAAGATGGGGCTCCCATGTCGTTGCTGCCATCAATATCAGTACTCCTGCCTGACGCGCATGACTTTGGGGATGTGGCAGTAGGTGATGTGAGCGAGCCCCTTGATATTGTAGTGAATAATAACGGTACCTATTCACTGACAGTGAGCCCTGTGTTTAGCAATGGCCTCTTCCAATTGTTGGACGGTTCTGAGTCTGTGGATGTGGCGCCAGGTGCAAGCGCCACTTTGAAAGTCGTGTATGCGCCGACGTCAAAAGGGCAACATCAAAGCACGCTAGATATTGCGACAAATGACCCTCTCCAGCCTTTGGTTGGTACTACGCAATTCACAGGTGCGACTGGACCTGACCTTGTGCTGAACCCGCCCCCACTCATTGTCGACTTTGGCAATGTCGCAGTAGGCGAATCAGCCAAGGTCGTCCTAACATTGCAAAATCAAGGGGTAGCCGATGTGAACGTCGAGCTGCCGGTGGTTGGTCCCGCCCCCTTTGCGCTTGGCGATAAGGTCGTAAACGGTGTGTTGGCCCCTAGTGCAGCACCGAGCGAACTCGAGCTAGTTTTCTCGCCGACGTCACAAGGGACATTTGTGGGTCTGGCTACAATAGTACACACCGATACAACGAAACCATCCTACGTGCTCCAATTGGTCGGGCGCTCTGGACCTGAGCTGCAAGTGACACCGACCTCCGTTTCCTGCATTGGCAGTCTGGGTGGCCTTACGTCATGCGGGGCCCTCACGGTCAAAAATGTTGGTACAGCAGA
>PKDL01000130.1 GCA_002863065.1 Pseudomonadota bacterium | reverse complement strand
CCGAGTCGTTTACATTGATCGCAGGGAAGCGCAGGGTGCCGTTGTTACGGCGCTCGTACAACCGGTGCACACCGGTTGTTGTCTCCTCTGATACTCCCCGAATACCGGCAGCCATCGGTGACCAGAAACCGGTACCCTTTTCCGCGCGCACATCATGCAGAACTTGCAGCACTACCCGGAACTCGTCGGAATCCGCAGTCGATGGGTCAGGAATCGGCTCGCCTGTCTCCTCGTATTGCGCGCCGAGGTGCACCAGCAGCGTCGCGTCACCGCCGTCGTCAAGGATGAGGTTTGGTCCGCCGTCGTCCCATGTGAGAGCCTGTAGCGTGCACCACCAGTACTCCTCGAGTGTCTCGCCTTTCCAGGCGTAGACTGGCACGCCCTGCGGGTTTGTAGCGGTGCCGTTCTCACCTACGACGGCTGCGGCTGCAGCGTGGTCTTGCGTTGAGAAAATATTACAGGAAACCCAACGGACCTCTGCGCCCAGGTGGGTTAGGGCTTCGATGAGGACTGCGGTTTGCACTGTCATGTGCAGAGAGCCCATAATCTTGGCGCCTTTGAGCGGCTGCTCTGAGCCGAATTCTTCCCGCAATGCGACGAGGCCGGGCATCTCGTATAGCGCCAGGTCTAGCTCTTTCCGACCAAAAGCCACGGTCTCTGGGCTCATATCGGCGACTTTGAAGTCGAGGTTGGCGAAAAGGGGAAGTCCCGTGTTGGCGAATGTGCGCATGGGGGTAATCGTAGCTACAGTCATCTTCTATTCACTCCACTGTCCGCCCAGGTTTTCTCGGGTGGCAGGTCAGTCGCTAGGGCAAAATTCTCTATCGACAAAATCGACGCCCGGCTCGCGTAATAAACCACTAGACCCGCTGGCGCAACGAAAGGATGTACTCATTTGAATGCGGGTCATTGCTCTTTTGACTTCTTTACCTTTCATTTGAGATGAATCAACACTCGGTTAGAATGGTCATTAGTTGATTCCTTTCCTATTTCAGATCAGAAGCTTAGCGGTGCGCGTAGAACTCGCTTAGCCCTTCCTAATCGCATCCTAGTCGCTTGCACTCGAAATGTAGCCAGCATACATCGGAGTTATGACGTCCGTTCGCGTACTGTTTCTTTGTGTCGCCAATTCGGCTCGCTCCCAAATGGCCGAGGGTTTGGCTCGGCACCTCATGGGTGAAAAAGTATCTGTGTCATCAGCGGGGTCTAGTCCGACGCGTGTGAACCCATTGGCGGTTGAAGTGATGGCAGAGATTGGGATTGATATCTCGCCGCAGCGCTCGACTGCCGCTGCGAACATCCCCGCCAATAGTGTCGACTTAGTCGTCACCCTCTGTGCCGAGGAAGTGTGCCCAGCCATACTGACGACTGCAGCACGCCTTCACTGGCCGCTACGGGATCCAGACATCAAGGATCCCTCTCTCAGCCATGACGAACGCCTTCGGCATTTTCGGGTTGCTCGCGATGAACTAAAGACTCGTATTTTGGCGTTAGACAAACACACTCGCTTTTCTGAATCGATGTCGTCGCAGTGAGCACATCGCTTCAATATGACCGGTCGGCAGCCGACGTTTCGGTTCCTTCCTGCCGTCATTGTGGAGGATGGCGGCATTGGTTAGGTATGCGCTACGCATGTGCTTTCGTGTTACTCATTCTGAGCGTCCTTTCGTGCCATCAGGGTATTCAGAGTTCACGGGTAGTTAGAGTCTTTGCAGCATCCTCGTTAGCTTCAGTCCTGACGGCGGCTGAAACCGCTTTCGAGACATTACATCCGGCGATAGACATCCGGCTTTCGTTTGCCGGCAGTCAGGTGGCAAAGCACCAAATACTGGCGGGTGCCCCGGCAGATGTATTTATGTCTGCCCATCATGAATACATTGCAGCGCTAACGTCCGAGGCGCTAGTTGTAGAAAAGACGACGGTGGCCTTTTCGGGGTTAGCCATAGTTACGGCTGCCAATATGCCTGAACCTCGCTCGTATATTGACCTACCGTCTATCGACCGCATTGTACTGGGTGCATCGGAAGTCCCTCTTGGGATGTATACCCGCGAGTCCTTCGCGAAAGTTGGGCCGGAATTCGCCTCAAAGGTGCTGCCTAACGTGGTGTCGCTTGAGTCCAATGCGCAGTTAGTCATCGCTAAGGTTGCACTCGGCGAAGCGGGGGCGGCTATCGCGTATCGCCATATGGGAGGCCTTGACTCGAAGGTGCAGGTACAACGGGTTCCGGTGCAGTATGATGTGGATGTGAAGTATGTGGCCGCAATATTGAAAACGAATGCCTCGCAGCAGGAGAGTACTGAGCAGTTTGTCGATTACCTTGCATCGCAAGCGGGCCGTCAGCTCTTCAAGGAATTCGGCTTCGACCCCAGCCGCCGCGAGGCGCAAGTCAACGAGTGAAGGCTTCTAAACCATTCGAGCACGTTATTTGGGGGCTTGGCAGCCTATTGAGCATCTTATTGGTCCTGCTCTTAGGTGGCCCGTTAGTGGCGTTGCTTGCCTCAGTCGACATCGAATCTGTGACAAATGCAGCCCAGCATCCGCTGTTTTGGCCCGCCGTCTGGCTGAGCTTCAAGACGTCTGCTGTTAGTCTCGTGCTTATCATTGTCGCCGGAACACCACTCGCTTGGTGGCTATCGCGTTCGCAGTCGAGGGTGCGGCGCTATGTGAGTGTGATTGTCGATCTTCCAATCGTAGTTCCTCCGGCTGTCGTCGGTCTCGCGCTACTGGTCTTACTCGGGAGGCGCGGACTCGTTGGAGTACATCTCGACACATTTGACCTACATCTGGCGTTCACTAGCCGTGCCGTAATTCTAGCGCAGGTGGTGGTGGCAGCGCCTTTTTACGTTCGTACTGCGACTGGAGTGTTTCGGATGGTGTGCGAAGACACCTTGCTGGTAGCAAAGACTCTGGGTGCACGTCCATTAGATATTCTGACCAAAGTGGTGTTGCCAAGTACTCGCACCGGTCTTTCGGCTGGAGCCTCGCTGGCCTGGGCGCGCGCCCTGGGTGAGTTTGGCGCGACTCTGATTTTTGCGGGTAGTCTTCCCAGTGAAACCCAGACAATGCCGCTTGCCATCCTGACTGCTCTCGAACTGGATGTTCGTTTGGCGGTGGTTTTCGCTCTTGCTCTCACCATACTCTCAATATTGAGTCTGCTTACGATTCGACGCCTCGCCTCTGGTCAGGAGGTATCCATATGACTGAAGCTGCTGTCGATGTAACGTTCTCAATTCAAGTAGGACAATTCACTATGGCAGTCGCGCTCTACTCGGGCGCACCTATCGTTTCGGTTATAGGAGCTAATGGGACGGGGAAGTCGACCTTGCTCAAAGTTCTCGCTGGTGGGCAACGACCGGACACTGGCCGTATTCAGGTCGGCGATGTGACTTTCTTTGATGCAAAGCTCGGCCTCAATCGTTCGCCTGCGGAACGGCGAGTGGCATACATCCCCCAAAACTCCGGTCTTTTTCCACACATGACTGCAACCGAGAACATTCTGTTCGCCTTGAAATTCTCAGTTCCATCTACACCCGAAAGCCGTAGGGACCGTGCATCAGATATGCTCAATCGGTTTGGCGTTGGTCATTTGGCAACGCGACAGGCAGGAACTTTCTCTGGGGGTGAGCGGCAGCGTGTGGCTCTAGCACGGGCATTCGCTACTGCACCTCGCCTGTTTCTCTTCGATGAACCCCTGGCGGGCCTCGATATTGTGGCTCGGAATCAAGTGCGTGAACTACTCATAGAGGCACTAACCGAAGGCGCCATACCCGCCTGCCTTGTCACCCATGACCCGAGAACTGTAGAGGCTTTGGCAGGCTCAGTGGCAGTATTGGAGAATGGAGGGGTGGTTCAATGTGGCTCGTATTCTGAGATACTCAAAGAACCCGCCTCCGCATTTATTGCCGCATTCTTCGGTACATAACGGAAGTGCCCCCCGGATGTTGACCAACGGCGCAATGCATTGACCCGCGGCGCAATGCGCACGGTAGGTGGAAAAAATTGAAATTCCCTGTCCCACTCTGGGTGATGACCTGATATACCGCCGCGCGACAATGGGGAAAGGAAGTAAAAAGATGAGCATTATTCGAATGAGCTTAGTACTCACCTGCATCACGCTGATCGCAGCATGCGGGGATACTAGCGATGACGTAGAAGCCGGTGGCACCGGGACGCTAGATAGCACCGATGGCACCACAGCCGTGGATGCGACTGACGAAACCTCCTCGGTCGATCTGGTGGACAGCACGGATACGGCCGACAGCACGGATATGACCGACAGCACGGACTCGACCGATAGCACGGATACGGCTGACGGCACGGACACGGCAGAGGCGACAGATGCCACCGATAGTACGGATATGGCTGATGGCATGGATAGCACCGACAGCACGGATACGGCGGATGGCATGGACAGCACCGACAGCATGGATACGGCTGATGGGATAGATAGCACCGACGGTAGCGACGCATCGGGTCCAGCCGCCGCAATTGAGTCGCTACTGGCGGTCACTATTGATTCGGAAACATTGGAGGCGACGCTAGATGCACCGGTCACGATCGACGGCGCGTACGTGTCGTACGTCAAGCCAGTGGTTGAAAGCGCGGGTACTTCCGATACGGCAGGGTTTTTCCTCCAGGTTAGTGAAACTGGCCCGGCGATCTTTGTACAGTCGATGGCGTGTACTGATGAAGGTGAGTGTGCCGCAGCGCACTCGTATGCTGTTGGCGACAAGGTCGCTATTGAAGTGTCGACGGTGGCAGATCTCGTGGGCATGAACACCGTGTCCGAGTACACCGAGATCAGTGTGGAAACAGGTGTGTTGCCGTTTGCTGCACAAGACGTATCCGCTGCCACCGACCTCGTGACCAACCTCGATGGCTTTGCCGCAAAGTTGGTGTCTGCCACGTTTACCGTGGATGGAGATTTTGGGTTTGCTGGCATGGGATATGAAGCAGCCTCCATTTCTACAGCTGGTGTAACGCAGAACGAGAATCTACTGCTGAGGGCGCCGAAAGACCTGTTGGATGCAATACCTCTGGTTCCAGCCTGTACGCTGTCCGTATCCGGCGTAATGTGGCGCTACTTTAATGAAGCACAGATATCCGTATTCGACTCATCGGAGATAAGCGATATCGACTGTCCTGGTCCTACAGTGGTTTCTGCGGTGGCGATTAGTGCTACTGCCGTCGCGGTCACATTCGACCAAACACTGGACGAGACCAGCGTACTAGCCGATGGCAGCCAATTTACCTTTGATAATGGTGTGACGGCCAGCGCTGCTATTGTTAGCGGCGATGGCGATACCGTCACTGTGACAACGACTGAGCAGCCGGATGCCGTGCTATCGGTTACCGTCGACAGCTCAATAGCCGGGCTGCTGGGTGGTGCTATTAGCTCGGTGGCTAATTCAACCACCTTCAAAGGTTTCGTCGTGAAGGCCGTACTCGCCATCAGCGAGATCAACGCCGGTATCAGCGGCGGTTGTGACTTGATCGAGTTCTATGTGCTTTCGGCTGGCACCTTGGATGGTCTTAGCGTTTTCGAGCGAACGACCAATATCAAGACGTTCACGGATACGATGGTGGAAGAGGGTGACGTCATTGTGCTTCACATCGATTCTGGCGACACCAACTGTGTTGTAGCGGGTGCGACGGATGAAGTGACGGGACCCGGTGAAAATACCGCGGCATCCGACTATGCTTCTGCATGGGATGCCTACAGCGACGATACTGGACTCGTAGCGACCGATAATGTCATTCGCGTAGAGACGCCATTCGGTAACATCCAAGATGCGGTATTCCTTACTGATGTGAGCGAACCTTCCGATGATCAGAACTCTGCAAGTGGTACAGAAGCAGCCGCTGCACTGGTTGTTGAAGCCGCTCAGTGGACCGTAGTGGAGGGTGACCCACCGATGAGCTACGTCGATGCAGATTTCCACGCGCACGCCATTCCTGGTCTGGGCAGCACGGATAACAACGTGGCCGGTGATAGCTTGCAACGGTTAAACTCGACCGACGACACTGACACTAAAGCGGACTGGTTTTTGGCTCCATCGACCTTCGGCGTTCAAAACGGCGATTGAGCAAACTAACCCTGGTGGTATCGTCGGGTAGCTATATCGCTGCATGAATGCAGTCATGCAGCGTGCGCATGTCTCGAACGGCTTGATGGCTCCCGGTCTATGAAAACGGAACATACGGTATACCAGCAGTGTGGTGAAGAAACGGGCATTCGCAGGCTTGTGCACGATTTTTATGACTTTATGGATACCCTTCCAGAAGCCAAGCCGATCCGCGACATGCATCCGCCAGACTTGACCCACTCCATCGAGAAGTTTGGAGATTTTCTCGTGGGCTGGACTGGAGGTCCGTCTCTCTATATCGAGAAGTACGGGCATCCCCGGCTCCGACGTCGGCATTTTCCGTTCCCAATTGAAAGTACAGCACGCGATCAGTGGCTTTTATGTATGCAGCGCGCGTTGGCAGCCCACCCCGTCATATCTGATGAGACTGCAGCTCAGCTGTTCGAAGCCTTCGCCCGGATGGCGAATCACCTACGGAATATCGCCGATTAGCTGAACAAGGCGCGATTCTGTTGGCGGAATCTACGGTTACTGTTGACCAAAGCCGAGTTGCGGCGCTATTTCTCTCCTACCAATACAAGGAGAAGTGATGAGCGAGACAATTCATGTCTCTGTCGAGGATTATGTCGCCCGAGTCACCTTATTGGCGACGACTATGACTCCAGAGTTCTTCACCGCGATTAGAGAAACATTTAACGGACTTGCAAATCGAGAAGATGTGCGTTGTGTCGTGCTTCGTTCGGAACAACGTGCGTTCAGCTATGGGCTTGATTTGATGAAGACATTTCAAGAGCACGGTCAGCTCATGATGGGCGGCGGCACTGCCGGACCTCGTGCGCAGCTCCGTAAGCTCATTCTCCAATGGCAGGATGATATTAGTACGGTGGCGAATTGTCCGGTACCTGTCATTGCCGCGGTGCAAGGCTGGTGTATCGGTGGCGGTGTCGATTTGATTACCGCATGCGACATCCGGCTCTGTTCTTCGGATGCAAAGCTATCGGTGCGGGAAGCAAAGATGGCGATTGTGGCGGACCTCGGATCACTACAGCGCCTACCTCCTATCGTAGGGCAGGGCGTGACGAGAGAGTTAGCCTACACCGCTCGGGACATCACGGCAGATGAGGCGATGGGCATGCGTTTAGTCAATCATATTTATGCAGACCGTGACGCACTCGACACCGCCGCTATGGAGATGGCTCATTCGATTGCTGCAAATGCGCCATTGGTGGTGCAAGGGACCAAGCACGTACTCGATGTATGCGCTGATTTATCGGTACGAGATGGCCTAAATTACGTGGCCACCTGGAATACGGCGTTCTTGCCCTCAAAAGACTTGGGGGAGGCAGTGCAGGCGTTTGCGCAGAAGCGCCCTCCGAAATTTGTAGGAGGCTAGGGCCGACGAGGCTGGACATCGAATCCCTTTTTTTCTGGTCATCGATGAAAAACTACACTCCCCAGGTTTCGGGAACGACACTCATTCCCATGGACTCTACGACTTCAACTGTTCGCGATCTTTACGAAACCTTTCCGTACCCAAGTGCTAACCCCGAGATCCGAACGGGCTCCGATGCCCGATTTGTATTATCGAAAGGAGCCTTGTCGGGCTCGGCAGGGAGGCAGAACACCGTATTTGATGCGGGATGCAGTCGCGGGACCGGGCTCATTGCGGCAGCCTCGATACCGCCGGACAGACAGTTCCTAGGTGCAGATATCAATCGCGTGGCTCTGGCCGGATTGCTACTCTCGGAGCAATCGAGTCCATTCGATGGAGAAACATTCGTGAAAGCGCTCGCGCAGAAAGGCGTGTCTCAACACGATAGTATTTCAGTGTTGTACGAATGTCTTCGCCCGGGGATTCTTTACAGTCCTCACCTTGAAGACCTGTCGTTGTACTTGGCTTATGCTCCGTTGGCACAATGAGAAACTCATCTGTAATGCATCGATGGCGTACTGCCTTCTTATCCTTATTACTCATGTGGTCTGTGGGTCCGCAGATAGCCTGTGCGGACTCTAGACTGGTCGAGCTGCTCTTTGTCGGTGACGTGTCGTTCGCAGGACGCCCCCTACCACCTAAGAACGCTGTGTTAGGGAAACGCAATCCACTTCGTGACGTGGCGAGCCTCTTCAAACAGGCCGCATTAGTCGTCGCAAACGGGGAGGGGTTACTCACGGAAACGCCTCCCGCCGCATACGGCGCTAAGCGACTCAATATTGGCGCCTCCCCCCTGTGGGCCGGTGTGTACCATGCAGCAGGAGTCGATCTGGTGGGCTTGGCTAATAACCATACCTGGGACGATGGCGCCGCCGGAGTGTTGGAAAATCGTCAACACCTATTAGCAACAGGGGTCGCGGTATACGGGGCGGGACCTACCGAAGCCACGGCCTTGGCACCCTATACTCTTGTGTCTGAAGGGCGATGTCAGGTCGCGATTGTGCCGGCAACATTGAAGTCGAACCGACCGGCACGGCGGGGAGCGAAAGCAGCATATTATCGTGGTACGAAAGGTCTCCACCGATTAGAAGCCCGAATTCGTAATCTGAAAGCTCAACAATGTGTCGTCATCGTGAGCGTACATTGGGGGAAAGAAGGGGTTCATTATCCTCCGCAGTCCGTTGTGCGTGCCGCTCATCGGATAGTCGACGCGGGAGCGGACGTGGTAATCGGTCACCATCCGCATGTTCTGCAAGGGGTTGAGTATTATCGGGGAGTACCCATTGCCTATAGCCTAGGGAATTTCGTTTTCACCAACCGAACGCCGGACAAGCGCGAAACGGGAATTTTTTCCGTCAAATTATCCTCCAGTGTGCCGTCACGTGTGGTCCAGGTAGGCTTAATACCGGCTACAATCGCTATCCGAGGAGGATTTGTTCCCCGGCTTTCTACCGAGTCCGAGAGTCAACGTACCGAACGCCGTCTGCGAGAGTGGTCGCGTCCTTGGGGTACGCGAGTGGGTATTGAACACGGAGTAGTCATCTTCAAGCCGCCGATGAGCACAGACACGCAATAGGGGCTCTCTCTGAATTAGACGGCTGAGGTGACGCATTCTGATGGGAGTATCGCCACGGCATACCGTACCCGCAGGATTGTGACATATGGAGCGTTTATTGCCGCATTCCCGGGGCAGCGTGCCCTGATGCCGCGACATATTCAGCGTAGGTTCCAGGATATGCATGCGGGCCTTCTGAAGTGAGTTCCAGCACACGGTTGGCGACCGCATCCAAAAAGGCTCGGTCGTGCGATACGAAGACAATCGTTCCGCTGTAGGACCGTAGCGCTTTCACGAGGGCTCGCTTCGTGAGGATGTCCAAATGGTTCGTCGGCTCATCCAATACGAGAAGGTTCGGCGAATCATGCACAATTTTTGCGATAGCCAGCCGGGACTTTTCCCCACCAGAAAGCACGTCCACTTTCTTTTCTGCATCTTTCCCCGGAAAGCCGAATGCCCCCGCGAGTCCCATCAATTCACCGATACTGGCAGATGGTGAGTGTGCTTGCAGTTCCTCAAACACAGTCCGACCTGGCGTGAGTTGTTCCATTTGGAGTTGTGAAAAGTAGCCCATCGTGACCGATGCACCTTGCTCTGCACTGCCCGCATCCGGGCGGATTACCCCCGCCATCATTTTCAACAGCGTGGTTTTACCTGCGCCATTTGCTCCCATAATTGCCCATCGCTCTGACCGGCGAATGAGTAGGGATAGGTCATCATGTACGACATGTTCACCGTAGGATTTGCGTGCTTTCGCTATCTTGATGACGTCGTCCCCGCTCCGCGAGGGGTCTTTGAAGCGAATCTCCGGTTCCACGATTCGGCGCGGTGGAGTGAGTTTTTCAATTTTCTCTAGCTTCTTTACGCGGCTCTGGACCTGCGCAGCCTTTGCGGCTTGTGCTTTGAAGCGTTCGACAAATCGCATTTCTTTAGCCAGCATCGATTGTTGTCGGGCATATGCCGCTTCGCGCTCGGTGGCATCGATCTCGCGCGCTTGCTCATAGAAATCATAGTCACCGTTGTAGGTGCGTAATTCACCTCCGTCGATCTCAATGATCCGGGTGACGACCCGGTTCATGACATCGCGGTCGTGGCATGTCATGACCACCGTGCCTGGGTAGGCACGGAGGAAGTCTTCGAGCCAGAGAATCGATTCAATATCTAAATAGTTCGTCGGTTCGTCGAGCAGCAAGACATCGGGCCTCCCGAGGAGAATGCGGGCGAGCGCCACCCGCATTTTCCATCCACCGGAGAGTAGGCCGATATCGCCGTCGATCTGGTCCTGCCGGAAGCCAAGGCCGGCCAGGATGGCGTAGGTATTTCCTTCAAGTTCGTATCCACCAAGTGACTCATAGCGTGCTTGGACTTCGCCATATTGCTCAATGACGCGGTCCATATCACCGCTTCCGTCGGCCATCGCTGTTTCTAATGCTTGGAGCTCCTGGTCCAATGCACCGAGCTCGCCTGCGCCCGCTTTGGTCTCCTCGAGTACAGTGCGCCCGGAGTACTCGCCAACATCTTGACGGAAGTATCCGATTGTCATGCGTTTAGGCATCTCGATGTGACCTTCATCGTAGCCTTCCTCGCTGGTAATCAGTCGAAATATTGTGGACTTACCAGAGCCATTAGCACCGACTAACCCCACTTTCTCACCGGGATTTATCTGAAAGTTTGCATCGGTGAATAGGATTTGGGGTCCAAATTGTTTTCCGACACGATTGAATGAAATCACGGGAACTCCGGGGTCATGTGCGCTCGCAATAGAGCGAACAGAATAGATGTCGTCAAGCGCTAGCTCGGTGAATGTACTGTTCAGGTCTGGGTATGGTGATGTTGGATGGTCGTCTCAGCGGCCATTGTCTGGGTGACGTTTGTGAAGCGGAGGGTTCGGTAGCAGTGCAGAGTTTGACTATTTACGCGGCGCCTCTTCTCCCCAGTGAGTCGATTACATATGCTCTACGCGTCTGACATATTGCGATTGTTGGCAACTCACTTCGTTGCAAATGACGGTTCGCGACTCAAGCAAGGGAGCATGCAGAACGGATGCGGAGCACACAACGGGTATTTTTCTTAGCAACATTATGTCTTGGGCTTGGTGGCTTATGTCTCGGGCTTGGTTGTTCTGACAGTGGTACCAGCTCCTCCACCGGTTCGACGTCCGGGATTGGAAGTGATGCTGGCGATACAACGGGCAGTGGGAGTACGACCGACGCTGGCGGTACCACCGATAGTACTGACACGAACGATGGTAGCGATGCGGTGGATAGCAGCAGCTCGGCTGATGCAAGCGATGCGTTGGATAATGAAGACACTAGCGATACGTCAGACAGCAGCGATGCAAGCGTAAGCAGTGATACGTCGGATGGTATGGACATCACTGATGGTACCGATACGAGCGATGGTACGACCGACCGTAGCGATTCAGGCGATGGAGGAATCGACACATCTATTGTGATCGTGGTCGGAGGGGATGACCCGAACGTACCGGCATCCAGCGCAGGAGACTTTTGTAGTGATGATAGCCTCGGCAGCGCCACCACTGCTCTTCCTGAAGCCCCCGATAGCCCCTATGCATTTACGACGATACTTCGAGAGTGCAGCTTGAATCGCACAGAGGCCGCGCAATGCTACGGTGCCGCTCATGCGTCAGAAATTTCCGTGAATAATGGTGTGCGAACGATTACGGGTAATGCCATTCCGAATCACGACTGCGACTTGTACCCCAACATGGGTAATCCGAATGCCGTATCTGCGCAGAACAAGTCATATGATGTGACGACTACTCCGAGCAAGGGGAACACATCCACATGGACTCGGTCTCCGGGGGTCGGCGTCAACGGTATCAAGTATGAACCTCAAACGGCAGAGCGTTACGGCGATACGGAATGGAGTTACGAAGCACTGTTATTTGCTGGTCAAGTAGCGACCGATCCCAATAATTTTCCCGGTACCTCGCTGGGGCTTGATTGTAACGCAGCGCATGTGCAGCCCACTGGCGAATATCACTACCACGGTGTGCCAATGGCATTGATGCCGGATTCGAAGCAGGTCGTTCAAGTGGGTTGGGCCGCGGATGGATTTCCTGTGCTTGCTCGGTATGGCTATTCCACGATTGGCGACCAGAGTAGTGAGGTGGTGGAGCTGAGGGGCAGCTATACGCTGAAGGATGGCGAACGAGAGGCCTTAGGTAATGAGACGCCCCCGCCGGGAGAGTATGATGGGACGTTCGTTCAAGATTGGGAGTACAACGCTAGCGTTGGCGACCTAGATGAATGTAACGGGCGCGTAGAGACGATCACTATCGCGGGTGAAACGTTCGAATACGCATACTATTTGACCTTGACCTACCCCTTCATGCCTCGGTGTGTCTGGGGCGATATCATCGACAACAGCTTCATTGGCGCGGGCGGCGGAGGCACAGGTGGTGGTACGGGCGCCCCCGGTGGCGGCACCACCGGACCTGCGTCCTGCACACAAGAGAGTGACTGTGATGATGCATGTCCAGAGGATGCCGCACTAGGTTGCACATGCCATACGACTCCGATGGGAGCGCAATTGTGTTTGGCGCAGTGCGGTCAGGATTCTGATTGCCCGTCCCCTGTTGGCGTGACGCTTATCTGTAACAACCAAGGTATCTGTGTCCCTGAGGGTGGTCCGGGTGGTGGTATGCCATAGGTAGAGATCGGCGAAGGCGACTTTTGCACGGGCTCGGTATACGACGTCCTTTTCACGGTCCCTCCGATGCTTTTCAGGTCTCTGGTGAGATATGGCGGGGAACTTTGAGCCTATGTCCACGTTGGGGGCACCTGTTTGCCGCGATTCAACGCTGTGAACCGACCATCTGGCCGTCTTGGGACCACCGGGCTAGTAATACAAGGAATCCGAACATACAGATGAATGGCTTGAATCTATCTAAGATGTGTTGCGCACTTTTGAGAGTATGCGCGGTCCTCGGTTTCTGCGCAGTTGGTGCGTGCAGTGATTTGAGTGGCGAGAATGTAGCCATCCCGTACTCAACGATCGGTTGTACCTGCATGTCAGAAGCCGATTGCATTCAGAGTGGTTGTGCCCCTGGTGGGCTTTGCGATGATGCACAGATCGCGCAGTGCACCACAGATGCTGATTGCGGGTGTGGTGCACAATGCGTGCAGCTTGGGCAGGGAGGGTTCGTATGCCGTCATTTGTGCGACATCGGTACTCCATGTCCCGGGCAGAGTATTTGCGAAGACCTATCGCTGGCGTCGGGGGTCGTAATGTCCGCTTGCTCTCCATTCTAAGGTCACGAGGTAGATGGCGTTCTTGATAAGTCGAAGGCTAGGAAGTGGATCCCTGAGCTTCGGGAGACGTCCACGTCTTTGCACGTTGATTGTACACCAGCAGGGCTAGGACACTTGCCACGCCGATCGCCGCAAACCAGTACCACACTGTGTAGGGTTGGTACGTGTCCCAGAGAAGTTGCGTGACCTCGGGGCCGGACTGATTCAGATGGGCTTTGAGGGTATTGTAGGCGTCGCTTCGGTCTACGCCGGTGGTACTTGTGAGGTCTGCAATATTACCGTTCCATGCATCGAGTCCCTTGGTTTTCAGCCAATCGGTCTTCTCGGCCAGATACCGCTGCGCTAGTACGGCCTTTTCACCGTAATTCCCGTAAAGATGTCCCGCCATTTTAGAACCGATAAAGCCACCAATACCGGCAGGGACATTCACATAGCCGAGATAAAGGCCTTTCTTCCCTTCAGGAGCGATATTCGCGAGGTACTCGTTCTTCTTGGGACCGGTCAGCATTTCGCCGAGAGAAAATAGGGCGATCCCGGCCAAAAGCACCCAACCGCTCATTGTGACACCAGCAACAATGATACCGCCGGTAGCGACCATCATACCGATGAGCATGGCGGTCAATGTGCGTATTCGGGCCACGACGATAGAGAGCGGGACAACGAATAGCACAATGAGTGCTGCGTTCAGGTTGAGGAGGTTTTCTTGTAGCATCTGCGGACCGCGATCCGTGGCCGTAGTCCAGGCTTCGGGGATGAAGGGCAAGGTAGAAATAATGCCCGAGCTGTCGATCCAATCGACGATAAAGTTAGGGTGCAGGTCCCAGAGCTGATACATCATCAGCCAGAATCCACTCAGGATGAATAGGAACGACAGTAACCGTGCATCGAGGAGATTCTTGATGGTGTCAGAAAACACCTGAAGTGCATTTTGGGTGTTGTCGTATCCCGATTCTGGGTCCTGATAGGTAAAGAGCATGAGGTAATTGATGCTCACAATCGCCGCGCATCCATAGAACACCCAATCCCAGCTCCAGCCACGTAGAAGACCAGCGAGCGGTGGTCCAAGCATCGCGCCCACATTTACTAACCAGTAAAATGTGCCCCAGCCCTTGGATGAATTGCGTTCGTTTAGGCTGTGCGCGAGTGTCCCTTGGATCCCAGGTTTGAAGATTGCAGTACCGGTCGCAAGGATCATGGTGCCAATAAAGAAGCCCCAGAAATCCCGTTGCGTGGCCATCAATATATAACCGAGAACCTTCAGATTGATGGCCCAGAAAATGGTCTTTTTGTAGCCGTATCGGTCGGCGAATCCACCGGTAAACGTCGGTAAGATCGATTGAAAAACGAACCACCACGCGTAGATCGTGCCTTTATCTGCCTGGGTGAAGTGCAGGCCACCCGGCTCATCCGCCTGCGCAATGTAGATCGGTACTACGACACGCATCCCGTAGTAGGCGAGTCTTTCCCACATCTCCATGCTGCATAGCAGCCAGAAGACGCGTCCAAGCTTGTCGGATGCTGTATTTACTGCAGTTGACACGATGGTTCCCCTCCCTGGTCTCGTCGCGACGCGCGAGCCTACCTGGGAGATTTAGTGATGACCAGCAGACAATGTATTGAGACTGAGTAGTACATCGCCGGCGGTAATCCTGTGTACTTTCACAGACCGCACTGCCAAGTGTAGCGTCCCGCGGACTGCGCCTCATCGGAGCGTAAGGCCACGCTTTCACCGTCTCGTCAGTCCCAGTCCTCATGAGCTGCTAAATACGCTTGGATTGTTATCTGTTTGCATATGCTTGACTCCAACAACGCTGCGCGCCGTTGCATCTGAACGGCCGCCAAGACGTAGATCGCGACCGAACCAATGACAAAGAGCCCCATTGTATGCAGCACAGAGTCGGGCACCATACGGGTCGCTCGCCAGACCGCATCCGCTACCATGCTACTGGAGACGACGAGATAGGGAGCCCGCGGTTGTCATACGACTGCGGCGCAGGCACTGCAGACGACCGTATACCTGAAGCTCAGTAATCATCCGAAGACGGTGAGTCATTGGACCCTTTCATCCGAGCTCCAGGCCCTGTAGCAGCCGATGACCCCGAGGGCGAGAACCGTGCAGAGGCTCGAGGATGCGATGTATTCACATGCTATGCATATCTCTGGTCGTGCAGATTAGCTGGCTGGATGGGCGGCGGACGTCTTCCGAAGGACCCACCAGCTGGTCACGCCGGATGTGATGCATGAAAATAACAAGCCTTCTAGTGTAATCGTTATGGAAAAGAGCACCGGGAATCCGCCTAGGCTCCATCCGTTGGTTAGACCAAGGGTTGCGTATGCGGCGGTGCCTAATACGGCTCCACGAAAAAAACCGGTCTTAGCACTGCCTGTATCGATGGCGGGCTCAATTGCCAACACCACGTTCGCGAATGCGATGATAGTGAAAAATATCAGCATCAGGGCCATGCCGATACCGGTCGGCTCGACATATGCGTCCTTGAGCGGCGACGCCTCTACGAAATGCTTCATCAGTGGAAATCCCAGGATTACCTGGTATGCAATATCTATGGCGACATAGGTGACGAACGCCTGGATAATAAGCTTGATGCGTCGCATCTCGGACTCCGTTGGTTGTGGATGATACGACAGACGGTAGCATAAGAGGGCACCTGCCCGCGCATCTCGGTCGGTATTTTGCTTCGGCCGATACGAGGCCTATTCGTAGGTGACGAAGTACGAGTTCATCCAGATGCTACCACCGTAATTGGCTTGACCTTCTTGGTAGGGTACGCCGTTGAGATAGCCGCGATAGCCAAGGGTAGTCGTTGGTGTCGTCACATCGCTGACATCCGCTACAAAGGGTTTCACGTCCATTCCAGGACACCACCCGCCTCGTCCGATGGTCCATGTGCCATATTGGTTAGGAACGGTGCCTAGTCCCACCTGCTTAGCACAGCCGTAGTAGTCATTGATATATTGATGTGATTTTACAAATTCGGTGTCATTGACTGTGAAGTGGTGCGTGTGATTGCAGAACTCAGCACAGTTATGCGGCACTCCGCCAAATCCATGCCCAGTGATAAACGCCAGAACTTCTGAGCGGGTTGTACTGTCGGCAATGGGAAGGGTGACGGCTTCTTTGTCTAAGCTATAATTCGGACCGAACCCGCCTCCATTGAAGAGCTTTGTGACGGTGGCTGCACGGTCCGCCTTACCGCGATTCGAGAAATTGAAATGCATCGTAGTGTTGTATGGATACGCACCGACATACCGGAATCGAGTCGTCCCGCCGGCATCAAGGAGGGGTAAGAAGGCGCTCGCATCCATGATCCAACGGCCTTCTCGATTATACGTAGTGATCCAACGAGCGATTTCCCATGCTTCATTGCACTGACAATCGCCGTAGCCCGTTCCTTCGCCGTTGCACACCTGCTGTGAATCTCTCAAGTTGCCTTCGATACCTGGCTGTAGGCATTGGCAAGACAAGGTATCGGCCTCGACAGCCTCGATGGCTTCGACAGGCGCTTGATAACCAGTACACATCCCGGTGTCTCCGCAATCCATATCCGTAGTACACTCAGACATGTCTTCACAGGTGCCCAGTACCTCCGCTTGGCCTTCCACGCCATTCACCTTGGGCTGGCATGCAGTCTCTGCATTGGGATTCTCTGCTACTGCAGGTTGTTCGCGCACTTCGAGCCACGCTTTGTAGTCCCACTCAAAGCAATTCTGGTCGTCATGCGCGTCGCAATATTGCCGCAAGTCGATTTCCAGGGTGTCGAAGGTGGCCATCTCTTCCGCCGACGGCATATCCACGTATAGCGTCTGGTTCTTCACGGCCTCTCCACCGTACACGGTGACTTGTGTGATATCTCCGGTCCACGCACTTAGATCCCGCTTCCGCTCGAAGTTATAATACGCGGCCGGATACTGTAGATGCCGCAGTTGGTTTGTGCTCTGAACGAGTGAGAGGAGTCCTACCGGTCTCAGTTGCTGGTAGCGGTCGATACCGAAGGCCAGAGATGGCCGATTTTGCAGCATTTGACCAAGCCAGTTTTGCATTGCCCAAGGGCTTTGCGTCACGTAGTGCACGCGCCTCCGCCAATGGCACTCCAGCGGTTTACCCCGGATTTCACCAAGTGTGTTGAGCCTATCGTCTATCGATGTTTTCAGCGCGGTCACATTCTCGATGGAATCATCGACCCCTTCTGCATTGTGGTAGCTCATGAAGAAGTAGTGCACATTCATCGGGGATTCATTGAAAAGTGGGTATGGAAGGGAGGCGTAGAGTTCTACTCCGGGTTGGAAGCCAGTCTGTGTAGAGGCGAAAATATAGTTGTCTGCTCCATTCCAATGCGTGGCAAAGTTCCAATCCCCACGCAAGGTTGGGAGGGTGAAGTCGTTTGCAGTTTGTCGGTACCCTGTTCCGTAGGGTCCATCATTCCAAGGTACCGGATTGGCCTCTTCTTGCAGATTGAAGCAGGCAGTAGCGCGGTCACAGTTCGGACTGACGGCGACGCATTCATCTTCACAAGCGGCAACCTCCGCATCGTTACAGGTGGATTCACAGGCGGAATGTACCGCTTCACCACAGTCTAGAAACGGTTGGCATCGCTGTTCACATGGACTGAGGGTGATGTCAGGCGGTGGACTACTGTCTACTGGATCCATGACGCCGATACCCGTAGTGGAGCCGCCATCTTGCTCATCGATACCGGTATTCGCTCCCCCGCCCGCATCCTGAGTGATACCGATGCCAGCGTCGGACACTATCGCAGTAGACCCATTAGATGAGCTACATGCGGACACCAATCCCAGGCTGAGTAGCACTATGAGTCCACGTACTGTCATGCTTTCCTCCCGTACTTTCCGCAGACTACCACGAAGCAGACCAAAGAAATCAGGCGATTAGGCGAACACGTCGGGCCATTATGCGAACAAACCGTATTCTCACGCGGCACTATTCGACAGCGTCCCAGGGGTATCGGACCGAAGTATCGCAGCGGTTTGTGCGTCTAATTCATGCTAAGACATGCGTAGGGGGGCAAGGCATGATGAATGAATTTACTTCTCAATATCGCGACGTCATTTGGGTCACATTGGCCTATATCGGTGTGTATTACGCCATTATCACGAACGGACTTTTCGTGAAGATGAAGCTAGTGAGGCAATGCAAAGCCGACGGGAAGCGATTCCTCCGTTACAGCAATGAGTATCCTGAACTACTCGCAGCCGACCGCCACCAACTCAATACCCTGGAGCACATGCCCCCGTTCCTCGTACTTCTTTGGTTACAAGCCTTTGTGATCTCCGTGAAATCCGCCATGGTTCTGGGGTGGATATACGTAGTGTTGCGCGCGACGTACCCGTTCTTCGTAGGTAGTCGCCTGAGGTCGGGTATCAAGCCCCGCGTGTTCATCAATACCTGGGCGGGCTATACTGTGCTCACCATCTTCGCGACCTGGCAGGCGGCCGCGCTACTCAGCTGAGTCCCTCTTAGAACTCTCGTACTGCCGCGTCGTGCCACACGACCGTGTCGCCCGGGCGGTAGCAGCCGCTATCGTCTCGCCACTGGGGCTGCCCGTTGCGGACGGGGAGCCGGAGGCCAAGCGCCTCGTGGCTTGGTGCCATCACATTGAAGCGGCGCTCGTCGAACGTGTAGTGGCATCCCATGCACGAGTCCGGAGTCAGCTTGACCTGCTCGGTACCAATCGCCGTCGGGAAGTAGCCGTGGGGGGCCTGTTGATCGCGTGCACCGTAGCTGAAGAACTGCATTGGGCCATCGGGCGAACCAACGATCACTTCGGTCTCCTTTACTCGGCAATCTGCAGCCAGTGATTCGGCCACGCTGATGCGGGTGCCGTCCGGCAGCATACGGCGGTAAATACGGCGGCCTGCTAGTTTGGCGATACTCACGGGGTGAAGCTCTTGAATCCATCCAGACTGTCGCGTGTAGTCGCCGTACTGTGCTTTCAATGAATCCACCGTCGTGGGAACACGCTGTAAGACGGGAGCGCATTGGGCGAGCCAGGCCTTGGCACCGAGTTGTACAAAGGGTTGGACCGACACTTTCTTGCCTTGTGCGACCTCAGCTTGTTCACGTTGGATGACAGCGGCCGACCACTCGGTGAAGAAATCAGTACCTAATGTGCCCGCGGACCACTCATCCCAATCGTCTTGTCGGCTCAACGCCGCAAAGTAGCCGACCGTGACGCAGCAGTCTTCGGGACTAAATCCGTCCGATGCACACGCTCGCACCCCAGCCCGGATATCTGCCAGGCGCGCTTGTACCTTGGTTAGCGTCGTACTGTCTGTGGCATGCTCTGCGTCAGCATGCAGCTCGGCCAGTAGCTCATCGCGTTGTGATTCCGAGGCGGTGGTAAGCGCATAGCGGAGACCGGTGTTTTGCGGAACCATCGACCGAGAGGCCAACTCAGCCCAGCCATAAGCAACCTCTTCGGCCGTATCCAACGTGGAGACACCCAGTAGACCACGTTGAGCAACGCGCAGGGCGTAGCGTGCATACGCGACGGCGTTGGGTACTTGTGACTGGATTGTACCGGGTGCCACTGGTCCCAGGCTTGGGTCGGAGAGGTGCACGGAGGTGGGCCGCGGGTAGAAATCCGACGTTCCGTCTGATTTCCCTCCTGTCATCGACGGACCAGATTCGGCGCTGTAGATGACGAGCGGCGCATCGGTACAACCCATGGTCATCATGGCTGCGACTATCCAGGCTGCCTTGTGCTTTGCGTTCATCCTGCATTCTCCACCAATGAGGTGTGCTGACCCCACGGCTATCACAGCTTTGCAAAGCCAATGCCAGGTTCAACTCATTAGTCGGTTGTCGGCTGCGATTGCATTGCGACACCTGCGCAGTGCGCCGGTCACAACGTTATTGGGTTAGTGCATGGGACACTTCGTCTGCCGGGTGCGTAAAGCACATGAATCCTCAGAGGGAGACCATGATGTATCTGAACCCTTCGCACCAAGAAGCAAGAGTAGCTCGTGATACGCGGTCAAATGACCAAGGCGCATTCTCAAAGCGCGCTCGATTAGTGACCGGGATATCAGGATATCAGGCGCAGTGCCATACGCTTTCCCCTCTAGGCGCGACACCCTCGCACGAGCGCATGGGTGGGATAGCACCAATCGAGGTCGGGCAGAGCCTCTTGACGGAGCCGTCCAATCGTTCGGCAGACGATATGAGGGGGGCACGTCAATACGCGCTGCCATCTGCTGAGCGGATTATGGAAGATACTGGACTGACGCCATCCGACTATGACCGCGGGCGTAAGCGGTTATATCGCTCGACGATTCGGAGAATGCGTCCTCCGTTGGACAGGTATGCAAGTCGGATATTGGCAAAAAACCCGGCCATTTCTCCGGCGAAATTTTTCAAAGCGTATTGGCATCATCGATGTAAGTACTACGCGTCCGAATTGGCAGCGAAAGCGGGACTAACCCGTGGTCCATCCGTCCTGGCTGGACAGATTGCAAGCGTTAAGCGTGCGGCCCGAAGGAACGGTGGTGCTGTGGGACCGATGCAGCATCGATTTACGCACCATCGGGGGATGACGGTGTCGGAACTGAGTGAATGCGCCGACCTACCCATCGGAGCAGCAGTGCACGTGAAAGTGCAATTCGAGCAGGATTCGCCCTACCATCTGAAAGATGATTTCCACCATTGGGTGACTTACGTAGGTAACGGCAAGTTCATGGATTCCGGTCGCGCAGCCGCCACCGGCGAGCAAATGGATGCCTTTCTGCGCTGCTGGCTCAACCGGAGCTTCCACCAAAAGAAGTATGCGCATCTGCATCGGACGCCCTACGGGAGCTACGATCAGAAGCAAGCCAAGTGGATACCAGCGGCTGATTTACAGCCAAAGGTTACTGAAGTGGTTGCACTACCAAGGGCAACGACAAAGGCGCGAACCAAGAAGGAACGGCGCTGATGTCTAGACCTGCAACAGGAGACCAGTTCGGAACTGGAAGGGGTGTGTCATGCGATTGACCAAGACCGTCGCGTTAGCTGCTTTTACCCTGATAATGGCATCCAGTGACTTGGCTTGGGCCGAACCACCGACATCGGATTCGGCGAAGCATATGTCTCGGCTCATTTCACTACCTACCGAACGACTCGGGGTGCATCGTGGGTCGCAATACCATCGCAGCACTGACAGCGGTCGCTCAATTATCGAGGTGCATGAAGTCGATTCGCCCGAAGACGTGTCACGTTATGTCATTCGCGAGGAGAAGACGCTGGCCATTCTTCCTGGAGGGAAGAATGCCACTTTGCTCTTTGCGTGCGGCAACGGCTGGGACGACGAACAAGTCATTGAGGCAGACGACCGTATCGGGCAAGAGTTCGTCTGCTTTCCCCATACATCGTTCTGGCTTGTACTCGGGCCCGACGGCACGTTGCTGAAAGGTGACAACATATTCGAGGGGGATGTGCAGGCGGTAGATATCTTTGGTGCGCAGCAACTGTCCCTGATGTTCGTGGATGAGGGGTGCACCGAGCGAGAAGGTGGAGAGCATGCGACCGAGGGTAAGACGCTGGTCCATGTCTTTGGTGACGAGTTAGTCACGCTGCTAGAAATCGATACGGTCAGCTTTTCCGAAGTCGATATCGTGTCTGCCTATTGCTACGAGTATCAGTATCGGCATGGACAGCTCGTACAGCTCAAACGCGGTAATCGGCCGGAATGGGTTGCCCTTCATTTCTATGAACCGAAAAGCTCTTGGCAACGAACGCATTGGCGTTTCAATCCGGAGACACAGGCGTTAGCTATCGTGTCTAACCGGTCAGAGCGTCCCAAAGTATCACGGACCCGAGACTGCCAGTATGAGTCATACTGAGGCTGACTACCCGGTGGTCAATCACACCCTCGTCAGATACTCCTAGGAGTCTTTTGCAAACCGGCTCTTGTCAGCTTGTTGTGCTCGTTGGCTTGAGCCGGTTTCTTATTTCGCCAGCTGTCTCTGGCGGGTTTTGATGCCGCTGGCGCTTCATTCAGAAGGGGCGCATTATAGTGAGATGAGCGGACTGAGCGGAACCTGGAAGCACAGCATTAGAACCCAGTTGGACACCGAACTCGGCGCCAATAGTGCGCGTGCTGTCTTAGATATATTGTCCGCATTTGATGATGCAGAGGGCCCTGTACCCGATGCTCTCCCCTGGACTGCGTTGTGTGCATGGACTGATTGTGCGTTGTTGGAGCTTCATGACACGTTGGTCATGCGGCTAAGTCAGGAAGTCGATGCCGATCAGGCAGCGATGTTCGGACGGCGGTTCTTCGCACTAGAAACCTTTCTGAAGGAACGATCCGAGACCTATCTTGAGGCCCAGGCATATCGTATTGGCTTGGCAGTACGCGCGACTGGGATCCTTTCTCATGGAGTGCGGATAGCGACACGGATTCGTGCACTCGTCGACTATTTATTTAGCTACGGGGCGTTACTTGATTATCGCCAGTCCGAGAGCGCCTTATCCATTGAGGCTCTCGCCCGTACCGCTCAGTTCTCCGATGTCGGGGCAGGGCTTCAGCATGCATTGGTCAAAGGGATGACTACCCACGGGCCTGCGCATGTCAACGTACTAATAGCGCACAAGCGTCCACTACGGTGTATCGATGCGCGAGGTGCGGCGGACCTGGTGGATGTAGTGCGCGAACGAGGCGCCCAGGCTGGCATAAGTGGTGGCTTTTTCCTGTACTCCGAACCAGATATTCATGCGCCATCCTATCGCGGTGATCCCGTGGGAGGACTCATAGATGACGGCATCGTGGTAGGTGCACCTATCTACTCTCGTGGAGCGGTATGGCAGACGGCATCAGGAGCATATGGTGTGGGTATCATGGGTCCTATTGGATGGTCTGTGGTGGATAGCAGGGGTACTACGATTCAGATCACAGCCGTGAATCCCCCGAAGCTATGTGAGGGGGCTCTGTATAACCGCGCCTATGGCTCTTGGTCTCCTCCAGGTTATCGCAGCATCGCAGTCGTCGGAACCGACATAGTGGATCAAGCGAGCACGCGTTTACCCATTCCCCTCGCTGGAGCGGTATTACTGCCACCGGCGAATACTCCGATTTTATCTGGCCCTCTCCGCTGGATATGCCCCGAACATCAGCCGATTCAGGCCGCAATGATGGGTGGTCCGATGTTGCGGACCGGAGGGGAGCTCGAGTGCGACTATGTCTCTGAACATTTTGCGGGTACTGCTCCGCCGCTCACGTTTTCGCAAGATGAGACATTCGACCAGAACCTGCTGCCGAGAATGGGGGCCGGTCTCCGTGAGGATGGGGCGCTCGTTTTTGCCGCTGTCGATGGCCGTAACCTTCGGCATGCACTGGGCTTTACGCTTCAAATGACCGGGCGCTTCCTAGCGGCTCTCGGTTGTACTCATATTACCAATCTAGATGGTGGTTCTTCCAAGCGTATGGTGGTGCGGGGACAACAAGTGGATCTGTCGACTACGGAGTTACATGTGCGGGATGATGCGAGGGTCTCGTTGCGGCGAATGCATTCGGCGATTTTGATCGGATAGTGGATGATGTGGTTCTCGCCCTATGGGTGCAGCGCCGCTGAATGCAAGCGGTCCGCAGGCCATGTGACGACATCTACACGGTCAGCGAAATGGAAAATGGGTGCTCCGTAGGGAGTCAGCCGCCAAGGTTGGAACATGGAGTTTTCATGCAGCTCTGCTTCCGCGTCACAAAGCGGCCAAGGTTTGTGGTGTACCTCTAATCGCCTGACATCACCGCCCCCGAAATCAGCATAGAGGCAATATCGTTCTGTCAGAAAATGCTCCAGCGTACCCGGCATTGCCTGGCGTGGCGCACTGGTTGGTCGATATTGCGCACGGAACCTGCATTGGGGCTGGTCTTTGAGGTAGTACCGGCGTGGTAGTCGTTGACTTTCAAATTGATATGTTGCGACTTCATCAGCGGATAACCGCATACGAGCACTGTAATAAGGCAAATGAAAAAAGGTGCGTGCTGCCCATACCGCGAGCGCATTCGAAGCATCGAGACTGAAAAACCAGACGCCAGGCCGGTCACCGTGCCGGACATAGGTACGGAGATTTAATTCAGGAAACGAGGCTGTCCCCGGTACTGGCGGAAATGGTCGCAGCGCGACATCGTGCATCTGAAACGGTACCAGTGCGACGAAAGCTTCACCGTCAAAGGTGTCGACCTCCAACGGGGGAGGGAGATAGCGTGCGATTTCTTCAGCGGGGACCCGCCAGTGCGCAAAGAGGAGATGGCACCACGACTGCCTCCAGGTCCATCGACGTTCGGGCAACGGCCAGGGGCGATGGTCGACAGTATTCAGAGATGGGTGTGACACCATATGCCGATCAAGCCACAAAGCTCATCGAGAAGCTAGCGTCTATGCGAGGAGGCTAGGCCTAGCTTGGTGCTTTGGTATACCGGAGATACGGCTTCACGGCATTGAATTCACCGAAGCGTTCCCTCGCATCAGCATCGGAAATGGACGGGGCGATGATCACGTCCTTGCCCGCAGTCCAGTTCGCCGGAGTTGCGAGCCCTTTGTCAGCAGTGAGCTGAAGGGAGTCGATCACTCGGAGGATCTCATCGAAATTACGGCCGGTAGATGCGGGGTATGTGAGAGTGAGTTTGACGCGCTTATCCGGTCCGATGACGAATACCGAGCGGACCGTCAACGTATTATCCGCGTTCGGGTGAATCATTTCATAGAGGTCTGACACGGTACGGTCTGGATCCGCAATCAGGGGGAAGTTAAGAGCGGTCCCCTGAGTCTCTTCGATATCTTTCGACCATCCGTGATGATCCTCTACCGAATCGACACTTAGTCCTGCCACCTTGACGTTCCTCGATTCAAATTCGGGTTTGAGGCGTGCCACGGTACCGAGCTCTGTCGTACATACTGGGGTGTAGTCTTTGGGGTGCGAAAATAAAATACCCCATGAATCGCCGAGCCAGCTGTGGAACGTGATGGTACCGGCCGTACTTTCGGCGGTGAAATCAGGAGCGTGATCACCTAGTTTGATTGCCATTGTGATGTCCTTTCGGTGTGTTTACTGTCTTACGACTTGACTCTTACGATGGCGCGCCGTGGTGATTTGATGCATGCATTCTGTCCCTGGGATAATTGACCATTAGTAACACTGCATACGAGGTATCATTACGTTTCATTCTAGGTATAGCGTCGACTGGCGGAGCTGAATCCATGACGGACAATTCATACCCGATCAACACGTGGCTGACTGCACTTCAGTACATTCTGACACGTCCTGGGATGCTGGATGGTCTGCCGGGCGGACCCGAGCCGCTACTTGCTATTGGTGATGCGCGGATCGAACGTCTATTAACGGCGACGGCAAATACACCGCACGAATTGCAGACGCTAATCGACGGCCGGCGGAGCTATAAGGTGGGCCCGGCGTTTGAAGCACTCGTACAGTATGCGCTGGTCCATGGGCTCGGGTACGAATGTCTAGCCTGGGACCTGCAGATATTTGAGAAAAAGCGCACAGTGGGTGCTTTGGACCTGGTATTGCGCTCGCAATCCGGCGCAATTGAGCACTGGGAACTTGCCTACAAACTGTATCTGCAGTCTGGGCAGGAATGCAGCTGGGAACACTGGGTGGGACCGAACGAGCATGATCGACTGAGCCGTAAAGTATCGCGCCTTTTGGAACATCAGCTTCCATTATCGAATCGACCCGAGGCTCGCGACGCACTGCAGCGTATCGACATCGATCGCATTGATATACGCCGGGCATTCTTGATGGGCACGTTGTTTCATCATTGGCAGTCCCCGCCCGCGCTTGCGCACGACGCAATGCATGAATCGGAAGGTTGGTGGGTCCACTTATCCGACCTCTCTAATTTGGTGCAGAGCTACCCAGGTAGTCGATGGAGCCGGCGGTATAAGCCGCATTGGTTTGGGGTGTGGGATATCTCAGACCGTGGTTTGTCCGTGGATGACCTGCAGGAAGAACTCAGGGTGCGCCCCTTGACTCGCCCACAGCTGTGGGTGATGGGACCAGTGGAGTGTCGACCTGTATTCTTGGTACCCAACACATGGGGTCAGCGGCCGTGACCGCGTACCATTCAGCGTGAGTAAATAGCCGGCTGTCTCCAGGTGGGGTGGAGAGTCGCGGTAATACGGAAGGGCTGGGTTAGACCACGCCCGTCGCTTCCAGGTGTTTACAGGTGAGTTCGATTCCTTCCGCCACGCTTACTGCAGGCTCGTATCCTAGGTCTCGACGGGCCTTGTCGATGCTGAAGTAGTGATGGGTGCACATATAGTTGATAGCAAACCGGGTCAGTCCATCCTCCGTATTGAGCGTACCGCCTCTCAGAGTATCTATGCCCTCTTTGATACTGGCGATTGCATACATCAATCCCTTGGGAACGGTGTACTTGATGGGAGGAAACCCTAAGCGGTCGACCACTGTGCGTACGAAGTCCCAGAATGGCATCGGTTCGCCATTGGTGATGAAGTATGCTTCACCGGCGGCGACACAATCTAGCCCGTATTGTTTGAGTTTGTCGTCCGCCAAAAGGACTGCATCAACCACGTTGGAGACATACGTGTAGTCCGACAGCCAGATGCCTTTCCCGACTTGGGCACGCAGCAAACCGGATTTCGCTTTGGAGACGACCGCGGGAAGAAACCGCCTATCGCCTGGTCCGAAAATCACGTGCGGTCGTAAGGAGCAGGTTGCAAGCCCATTCGTGCCATTCGTTTCTAGCACCAACTTCTCTGCTGCTACTTTGCTATCCGCATAGGGAGCGAGCGAGCCGGTGGGGTAGGGTAGGCTCTCATCACCATTTTCAATGTCCTTACCTTCGTAAACAACGCTTCCTGAACTCACGTAGACGAAGCGTTCGATTCCCAGTTCTTGCGCCGCTTCGAGTAAGTTTCGCGTGCCACCAAGATTCACGTTCCATACAAAGTCCTTCTTGCTTTGCTTCGTATGTACGACGGACGCGACATGTAAAATAGTCTCAGCGCCTCGACATGCCTCAAGTACTGCGGCCTTGTCGGTAATATCCACCTGCCGGTACTCGACGCCTTCGACGGAGCATGTATCTGTGATATCGAGGATCATTACATTATCCCCTCGGTCTCTCAGTGTTTCCGCAAGTGCTGCCCCGACAAAACCTGTTCCACCCGTAACTATGAATGTACCCATGACTCCTCCGGCGGCGGAGGCTAGCTGCTCCTTACGCTAGAGTCCACATGGTGAAACGCACTTTATCTCGATTAGCACCACGGTGCGTATGCAGCGATGCACACTGCCAGCGGCGAACTTTCCGAGTTTAAGCAGTTTTTTCCATACGGAGACGTTCATTGATGACGGAAGACTTGGACTCTGACCAAAAGTAGGTTAAGAGCGTCTGCGCATATGGAGACGAGGACTAATTTGTACTGGGTAGTACAACTAAAAGGTCCTCGATCGGGACGGGGCTTAGTCGACTTACATAGCTAGATAGCTCAGAACACGGGGTGTTCTTCTTGATGGCTACGACCGACGCAGGATGTGTGAGCCTCCGCGAGTGAAGGAAAGTTTCAAGAAACCAATTCGAGGTGACAATATGAACGAAGGTTTTCGATACACTGCTGCACTATTAGCGGCGGGCTGCTTGGTGTTTTCTGCCTGCAGCGATGATTCAGATGACACAAGCACAACCGGTACCGCTACCGCCACGGATACTACCGATGGCACTGATGGCAACGAAGGTACCGAAGGTACGGACGGTGGAGATACCATCAGCTACACCGGTGAGGCAGTGGACTACATCGCCAATACACCCTCTGCCGGCTTCAAAGTATGCCTGTTCGAAGATAGCGATGAGGACGGACAACCGGACGAAACCGAGACGTGCGCCACAACGGACGAAAATGGTCAGTTCACACTAGCCGGCCTGCCGAAGAACAGCGAGGTCCTGTTTCTCTTCACCGCTGAAGATGGCAGTGCTATCGCTTTCCCGATAACCACTGGTGATTCAGATATTATCGCTACCGCGCGTTTCTCGACCGTGACGCAGCAAGTGGCCAACCTCCTGCTTCAACTTGGCGGCGAGGCAGATGGCGTTGATACCACGAAGTCGATCCTGACATTCTATGCAGGCATCACAGGATTCCCGGCCGGTCGTGGACTCGCAGGCGTGAAGGTAACTGCTGACCCCGCTCCCGAGAAGTCTACCGTGTTCTTGTACCCGCAAGCAGATGCACCTGGTGTTGGCGTTGACGGTACACTGACCGAAACTCAGGCAACCGGTAACGGCTACTACCCGAACATCGCATCGGGCGACTACACCCTGACCTTCGATGCTGGGACGCGTACCTGCACACCCACCTTTGCTTGGGCCGGTGCTGACGATGCAACAAATACCTTCCGCACGAAACTTATAGATGGCTACGCCACCTTCACCTTCGTGACATGCTCCAACAATGATCCGATTGGTTTCTCCGGTGCTCTGAACGACTTTGGCACGCAGAGCGGGCTGGAAGGCGCTGAGATTTGTGTGAACTGGGACGCGAATGATGACGGCACTTGGGCAAACACCGTATGCTCCACAACCGATGCCGACGGTAATGTCTCACACGAGGGGATTCCGGGAGACACTCAGGTATTTGTCACCTACTCAAAAGAGGGCTACTTCCCCGCGCAGGGGACATTCGAGACTGGTATTGACGATTTCACCTGGGCCAGCATTGCTGCCACCACCGAAGCAGTTGCGTTGCAGGTTCAAACGGCGGGCGAAACCGTTGATGACACCAAGGGCCATCTTCTAGTGACGGTTTCGAATGAAGAGGGAGAGTCCCTCGACGGCTTTACGTTGACGTTGGTCGATTCCGATGTGGATGCGCTGTACGTGCAGAACCTGCTCGTTGTCGAAGATGCGACCGCCACGCAGGCATCTGGTACTGCGAGCTTCCTGAATGTCGAGCCTGGCGCATACACACTCACGGTTGAGAAAGAGGGCGTTCTTTGCACATCTGGCCGGTACTCTTGGGGCACCGGCGGGTCGTACGATATTCTGATTGGCGCTGGTTCACTTTCGGGTGCCTTCATCAATTGCATCGATGAACCATCTGAAACAGATGGCACTGATGCTACGGATGGTGCTGACGCTACTGATGGTGCTGACGCTACTGATGGTGCTGACGCTACTGATGGTGCTGACGCTACTGATGGTGCTGACGCTACGGATAGTGCTGACGCTACGGATGGTGCTGACGCTACGGATGGTGCTGACGCTACGGATGGTGCTGACGCTACGGATGACGCTGACGCTACTGATGATGGTGCCGCAGATGGCGGTACCGACGATGCCGGTGCTGCAGACGGCGGTACCGACGATGCCGGTGCTGCTGACGGCGGTACCGACGCGTAAAGCCCCCGCTTCAGTGTGCAGGCTGCTTGATTTTATTGCGGGCTGCACACTGATTCCATACCCGCCGGTGCTGCTGAAGCACTCGGCGCGGTCCCTTTCTCACACTACTCACCGCATTTCTGTGTAGTGTTTCTTCTACTGCTCCCATGCCTCGAAGACGTCATTCCCTATGTAAGGGGTCTGCGAGCGGTCGTACCAACGGTACCGGGTGAGTCGCTCCTCATTGTAAGGGGGGGTAAACACATCCAATAGTTGAGTGAATACTGGGGCCGATACACTGTGGATATTTCCGTGGGTGGCGGTCAGCGTACAGTATTCGCCAGGTGCTACCTCACGATTCACCACCCGTTTAATCAGTAGTGCGCCCGAATCACTGATGTCATCCATCAAGTCAAAGGCCTCTACTTGCAGGATGCCACTAAGGCAGAGAATGACACCGGTCATGTCAGGATGATTGTGCAGGTCGATGGTGTCGCCGGGATCAAACTCAAGCGTCGCGACTTCAAAGTATCCGCCTTCATGCACGGTCGATAGCTCAGGAAACATGCTGGCCGCGGTCGCGTATCCATCATAGAACGCTTGAAATT
>PKDL01000371.1 GCA_002863065.1 Pseudomonadota bacterium | reverse complement strand
TGATCGGCCGTAATCCTATTGGTTTGGCTGATGGGAGCTACAGCGTGGATGTGACATGCGAGGGTATCGGATGTGAAGCTGATACGTGTCCAATCACCTTTGGACAATGCGATAGTGATGTGTGCTCCACGGGCTTTACAAAGGTGTCTCAAGTATCTGAGAGCGGTACTGTTTTATCGTGCGCTTCTTGCGGTTGTGATGAGCTATCTTGCGGAGCTTTTCAACGCCTCGTGTATGACCAGTGCGTATGTGATTGCGACCTGTCCGAGATTGCTGCGCCAGTGTGCGGTGATGACGGAGAGACCTATCAAACCTCATGCTTTGCGGCGTGCGCAGGGGTGCAAGTAGCGAATGCCACCGGCGCCTGTGCGGATGTGTGTCCGGACAGTCCGTCCTGCGGATTGGACTGTGAAAGCGGCTATCTACTCACAGGTGGCTGCCCCGTCTGCGAATGCAACATGGACCCCTGTCAGGGCGTGAGTCATGCGGTGCGGCCAGTCTGCGGTACCGATGGACTTAGCTACACGAACATCGATGTGCTTGAGTGCAGTAACGTGAGAAACGGGACCGAGGTTCAAGTCGCGTATCTTGGTCATTGCCTGCCCTACTGTGGTCTGCCCAATTGTGAGCTCAGCTGCGAATTTGGTGTGATGCCTTCATTGAACCCACCACCAGATTGTTTTGAGTGTGCCTGTCAAGCGCCGACCGAAACATGCACAGGAGCAGAGCCAATGGTGTGTGCTCGTCCTAGAGATGCCGTTTTAGAACGCTTGCCTGAGCCACAATCTCAGTCTGAGCGCCTTGCCCGGGGGCGTAGTTTTATGAACGCCTGTGTGGCGGACGATATGGGATGGAGAACGTTGGCACTACAGGCTTGTCCTTCTGGTGTCTGTGATGATGCACTCGGTTGCAGTGCCTCCGAGGCGATCCTAAGGCAGAACATCGAATTGGTGGCTGGTCCGATAGACGTGGACTCAGTCTCTGCAGTTTGTAACGCAGAGCAGAGTGGGTCGAATGGAGCCGATGGGGTTTGCGTGGCAGCGATGCCGTTGGCGTGTTCGACGGATGCAGACTGCCTCTCCAACCAAGATTGTATTGAGGTTGGCGATGGAAAAGAATGCCGCTTTGAGTGTCAGTGCCTCAATTCCTTGGCAGGTCGCATCTACGACCCGGTGTGTGCAGAGGCTGAGGATGGGCCGAAGACCCTATTTAACAGCTGTATGGCGCACTGCCTATCACTGTCCCCGAGTTACCCAGGAATCTGTTGCTCTGAGCGCCTGAGCGTTTCAGAGCGCCTGGAAAACCTACGGGAGGTCGACACCTATTGCGCTGAGCTTGGAGATGGTTTTGCCGCTCGCGTACGAATCGATACGGCTTGCCCACCGTCGGTCGAGGAGTGTAAGGCGCCAGCTCCGAATACATCTGCATGTTGTCAGTCAACTACTGACGGAGGCGGGTAATGAGCAGGGAACGGCAACATATCGTTCTGCCTGCACTGGTTCTAATACTTGCGACCGTGACCAGTTGTGGTGAGGTATTTTCCGACTATGAGCTAAAGGCTGTAACGGTGGCGGAGCCAGTGCTACAGCCGCAGATGGTGCTTGAACAAAGCACGGCGTGGTTAGAGGTACATGTAGGTCTTGACGGTGGTACCGCCAGTGTTCAGTTCCATGAATTCGACGGAAGCAAGGGTATCACTCTCGCGTTTGACGATATCGGTTTTTTCCCAGGGATGTGTCCAACCGGCGTGGTAAGCGCAACGTCTATCGATAGTGGAGCTTCATCATCTCCAGGAGACCCTTTTGATAATGAAGGACGATGGGTCTTTTGTACGGCAATCGAGGTAGGTCCATTTGAGGCGTCAGAAGTGCTGCGTATCAGGTTCACGTTCTGGAACGGACTTGAAACTGTAAAGGGTGTGGGAACGCTAGCAGTACATGCGCTGCCAAATGAAAACGACGCGACCAGCTCAGGAGAAGACGAATGAAGGGGCGTGTATGTCGGCTATCGCTCGTTGCAGCTCTTCTCTGTGTGACTGAAGTATTCGCAGCGCCACCGCCAACTGAGGGGGCTGTCATTGAAATGATCAATGGTGGGACTCGGTGCTACAAAGAGTTGAATTATGGTTGCGCCATTACGCGGCTCACTCAGGCGAGAAATGCCGTCGATGGTGATGGCATTCAGTTGTCTCCTGCCTTGCGCATCCAGTTATTGCGCACCCTGGCGTTTGCATTGTCTACCGTCGAGCGGCATGGAGATGCGCAACGTGTGTTTCTAGCACTCTTCCGACGTGCCCCTGCAGAGCGGCTCAGCCCGTCTCAAAGTTCGTCGAGTGTCATCACGGACTTCCATAAGGCGAAGCGGTTATTCCTTCGAGAGATTGCGCCGATGTCGGTTGCTCCTCTACCGTTGCCGCAGCCATATGTACCTGAGGGACCAGGAGTGGGAGACTTGGTCTTGCATCTGCCTGAGGACGTGCGACTCGCTACTCAGGTCGGCATGGACGACGGGCCAGCCCATACTATCGGTTTCGAGGCGGGAGCTGGTCTTCTCTTTGGAGCCGATGCACAAAATTTTGGCACTGGTTTCGCTATCGGCCTGAGCTACGGTTACAGCGTAATGACATCGTTTCAGGTGGGCATGCGTGCCGGCTTTAGTCAGCATGGTACCGCCCGCTCGGACGTCAAAGCAGGCTACCCCGCGCGTCTTTTAGTGCTAAATGTCGGGCCGGAAATTCGCGGAGCTTTTGACCTGAGTGATTATGTCCAAGTTGCAGTTGGAGTTGCTCCGTCAGTTCACGCCAGCGGTGTCGGTAATTTTGGCGGGAAGATAGGCGGCCTGGTGCTGGGTAGCGTGACCATCATAGCCCGGCCAGTAAAGGCGATCGGTATTGGAGTGGCAGTACTTCCCTCGGTGGTAATTGCACAGACCGCCGATGGTTTTGGGGCAAGCTTCACTCTGCCGATTTCGCTGCGACTTGAGGGCGTATTTTAGTCTTCGTATGGCTTGCCAGTCGCAATGGCTCCTGATGACTGGCCCCAGCGTGTAAGTGCGACAAAAAGTCGGAGTACAATTCGATAGTCTGGATGCATACGAAGTACATTGTGGTCGGTGCTTACGATAGTCAGAGGTCCGACGGTACCCAAAAAAGTATGGTCCAGCAGGGGGCTAAGCCGTCTCGCAAGGTCGGTGGCGTCTGGGGTCCCATCCGCTCGGAGCATTCGTCGATACCGTTGTAAAACGTGTTTTACAAAGCGATTGGGGTACGTGTCCTGGGAGATTATAGGTCTCGCATCATAGATTTCTGTAAGCTGCCATGTCTGTCCTTCGTGCTCGAAATGGATTGGTTCACGTCGCGCCGGGGAGAGGACCCCTGCTTCGCCCAAGAGTTCGACGAATCGTTCTGTGTCCGGTTCGGTGAGTTCCTCTAGTCCGACGCGGGGAGTCTCAACATGTAGCTCCCGGTGTGGGCTCTCCAGAATTCGTTCCAGGGCCATGAGTAGGGTGGGTTGCGTCGCTTGAGCTAGCGCAGCCAGTTCCGACGGTATGTCCTGCATTTCTTTAGTCACTCGAATTCCGATATCATAGAGAGGTCATCACTGCGTCGATTACGGTCCGGAGGCATGTTGTGTCTCGCCTCGATGCTTAGAAATAGCTCGTGAATCCTGTCGCTTCGAGCTGGGCTAACATGCGGGCTACTTTCCGCTCGGATTGGTTCCAGCCTCTTTCGCTGCAAAGCGCTTGTAGCGACCTAAGTGCCGCTCCTAGACGGTGCTCTGTGCCTCGAAGCTTAGGCAGGACCTTGCTCATGATTAGGAAATCTGCCACCTCACTGGATAGGTTGCCATCCGATTGCTCGACATACGCAATCATCTCACCTGCAACTCGGTACCCGAAGTGCAACTCATACGGCGCCAGAAGCCGATGTAGTTCTTGTAACGTATCGCCTACGACTCCCCACAGGGAATGACTTCCGAAAGCGGCTTCGAAGTCGACATCCGTAAACTCCAGCACAAATGCGCGGTCTAAGACCTTCGGTGCGAATGCATGCGTTGTTTCGTCGACGTTGATGGTGCCTACGATGGTCAAATTTGGTGGATACACTACCCGAGGTGGAATGGGATACAAGACAGCGATGCTGTGCCTCTGTTCGTCAAACTCCGCTAGTGGAGCTCGGGGGCGAGTGGTGAATTCACCTCCTTTTACCAACGGCTCGTAGACGAAACGTCTATCATCAAGTTCGCGTAGCGGTACCATTTGTTCAATAGCACCTGTTCTGGCTTGAGAGACAAGCTTGCGGCCTGTACCAAACGCGGCTGCGGCCTCAGCTTCCGAGCGCTGGTCATGAATACCTCGCTGGCCGGTAGACACAATCATAGAGTCGAGGGGGTGGATACGGGCCATCTCACCCATACGAACGCGGCGTGGTTCGTCTGGGTCGACGGAACAGCCAGATTCCATAAGTGATAGAAGGTCCGAGAAGTAATACTCGACTCGCGCGAGATTCATTTCATCGAGGATGAGGAAGTAATTACCCGCATCCGATCCATTCTCGGCGAAGTCTCGATAGGCGTTGAGCAGGACAACGAGCGCGTCGGTCGGGTAGAATCGCCCCGTCAGCGGGTTGTAGTAGCCCCATACTTTCTTGGCATCTGTCCAATCCGGTCGGACCGGTAAGAATCCAACGCGCATTTTGTGGAGTGGTTGGGCTTTGCTGCGACCGCCACCGGTTCCTACATCGAGCACACGTATAAAGTCTGGGCGACCAGGGATGGCTTCGAACAGGAAGCTTTCATCGCCACCCAGAACATTGTCCAGTGATTGCTCGAGCAGTTCGAGTCCTCGCCCAGAACCCTGTTGGCGATCAACAGCGATCGCTGATTGGGCTAATCGTCGTGCCAGTTGGGTTTTACCGGTACCGGATAGTCCAGCAAGAATCAGGAATTTCTTGGTGCGTAGTGCCCGGAGAAGAGCACGTATTACATGGTGACGCTCGACAATCGCAGTCAAGGGGACCTCCATCGGTTCGTATGGGCAGTGTACTTGTCTTGGGCAAAGTTCACAGGGTTGCACGTAGCTTTGTTCCAGGCACACTGGAGATATGTGTGGACGTTACACGCTAAAAACCTCCGGGAAGGAGTTGGCCGAAGTATTTCAAGTACCCGATTGTATGGAGCTAGAACCTCGCTTCAACGTCGCTCCCACAAACTACATGCCGATTGTTTATATCGATTTGGGACAACGCCGTATGATGCGTGCATCGTGGGGGCTAGTACCGTTTTGGGCAAAGTCGCCCCATGTTGGTTCTAGGATGATCAATGCGCGATCCGAGACTGCGCATCAGAAAAGTGCATTTCGTACGGCAATACGGAAACGACGGTGCCTTGTACCTGTCGATGGCTGGTACGAATGGAAGCGGAATGGACGGGAACGTCAGCCCTATCGGTTTCACCGTGCGGATGAGAAGGTACTCGGCATCGCGGGGCTATATGAGCATTGGGTGGATCCGGAGGGTGGAGAGGTGCTCGACAGCTTTACAATTCTCACTACCAAACCGAATGCAATCGCCGCGAAAACGCATGACCGCATGCCAGTTATTCTCGCAGCTACCGATTGGGACCAATGGCTGGACCCAACCATGACGGACATGAGTAAAGTTACCCAGCTCTGCTTACCCTGGATGCATGATGATCTTGTCGTTACACCCGTGAGCAAAGATGTTGGTAATGTGCGTAATGATCGACCCGACCTTATCGACCCAGTCGAACTCGAACCGGAGCAAGGCAGCCTCTTTTGAGGCTATCGCAGCGGCGTGCACACGGTGTCGAGACCTTCGCGGTAAACATAAGTTTTTTTGGGACTTGATGACACCGCATCCTTATGGTTTCGTCGGAGCGCTATGGCGAAGCTTTATTTCTATTATGCGGCGATGAACGCTGGTAAGTCAGCGATTCTTTTACAAGCATCACACAATTATAATGAGCGTGGGATGCGAACTGTTATGTATTGTCCTCGATTGGATGACCGATACGGTGAGGGGCGTATTACCTCACGCATTGGTCTGCAAAGCGATGCGAATATATTCGACCCTGACATGGACTTATTCGTCGATGTTCGTAAGCGACATCAGGAAGGAAAGTTAGCCTGTGTTTTAGTGGATGAAGCCCAGTTTTTGCAGCCCTCGCAAGTCTTGCAGCTGACACTTGTATGTGACCGGCTCGACATCCCAGTGCTCTGTTACGGATTACGAACCGACTTTCGTGGAGAGCCGTTCGAGGGAAGTAAGTATCTCCTCGCGTGGGCGGAGGAATTGAATGAGATAAAAACGATCTCACCCACGGGTAAGAAGGCGACAATGAATGCTCGCCTTGACGATGCGGGGAACCAGGTTGTGGATGGAGACCAAGTGGCAATAGGTCACAACTATATCGCGCTGTCGCGCCGTGAGTTCCATCTCGAACGGGTATCGCCGATCGACTATTCTCCCCCAGACGATTTGAATTGAAAGATTGAGGAAGGTGTCATCATGCCCACGCTCATCAGGAAACCCACAATTATTGAGCCCGTTGGTAACAAACCCAAGCGTATTGAGGAGTTTGTAGGCCGCGTCAATTCCGACACCCAGGGGGTCAGTGTGGCGCGAATGACCAGTCCAGAAGGATGGCTCGAGCCAGGACAACGGCCTGAATTCGATGAGTACACTTTGGTGCTGAACGGCACATTGGTGGTGGAAACCGAAGCGGGGGAGACACTAGAGGTGAGTGCCGGCGAAGCGATAGTGACTCATGCAGGAGAATGGATACGGTACAGTACGCCGAATCCAGGTGGTGCGCAGTATGTTGCAGTGTGCTTACCCGCCTTCAGCCCGTCCACTGTCCACCGCGACGGCGAATAGCCATCATCTGGTATCTCGCAGCGGGCGAACCGTAAGGCATTACGGCGCTCGGACAGCGATATTATCTAGCTGGATTCGATTGATGTACGCTGTCGTATCACCCGCCACTACAAATCTCAGCCGAGCATTTACGGTCCCTGCCAGGATATCCGCCGTCAGCGATTCTCCTACGTAGGGCGGTGCACTCGGTCCCGAGCCCGTGTCATAGCTGAAGAGGTCAGTCCACGTTATCCCCCCATCACTTGAGCCCTGAAGCTTCAAGGTGACGCCAGCGTGGGGAAGTGCGCTTGGGTTTGATGTATTTTCCGTAAAGCGCCAGTCGAAGTCGATTACGAGGTTGGTGCATGCCGACGTATCAAACTCTGACGACGTCAGTGTACGGCTAAAGTCGGACAAAGTAGGAGTATCGGTAAACTTCACGTGCGTTGCTCCGAGTGGAGAGTCTTGGCTAGATTGCCAGTTGGCTTGTCCTGTCCATGCACGTGGGTAGTCATTTCTGTCCCAATTTTCGTCGAAAGCGACTAGGCAGGTGCTCGTGTAGCGGGCGTAAATTTCAAAATTCACCGAGCCAGAAACCTTTCTATCGACCACGAAGAAGTAGGATGATCCGGATACCGCTGAGAACGCTGCTGTACTGCCTGTACCTGAAACTGTGCCGACGCACGATCCAGGGTCGCATGCTCCATTGTCACTGAGAATAATAATATCGGTATTAGCATCGGCCCCGCGGAGGTCGATAGCAACTTGTCCCGTGACCGGAGCTGTCCATCGATATACGTATTCGCGGCCAGGATATTGCGTAGAGCCACACCCGTATTGCGAGAATTTGACGGTGGACCCTAGCGCAGCCGTGCTCCAAGTGTCGATTTCCGCCGTTGAGAGTTGATAACCAGTGGTACACGTGCAGTCGCTATTGCAGGAGCTAACCGTCTCACATTGCGCATTGCACGTATTGTCGCCACAAACCCATACGCTGTTGGGGTTACCCGCAGTGCATCCTAACGTAGCGCTGCAACCTTCTATCCCGGTGCATATGTCACCATCATCGCAGTTTTCTGGCGTGGAGGGGATGCAGGAGCCAGAGCCGTTGCATAGTGATGCAGGCTTGAAAACGTTGTTCGTGCACGATGCTGACTGGCAGATTGTACCATCGGGCGCGTTGCTTACTCCGCATCCAGCTACATTGGAGCAGGTATATTGTGTGCACGCTTGTGCCCCTCCAGCGGAACAATCATTGGCAGTACCGCCAATCACACATGCACCGCCGTTACAGGTTTTCGGTGTCGTGTAAATCAACCCAGTACAGAATCCTGAAGCACAAAGTGCACCGTCATTATTGGTATTCATGCACATGTTGTTGATGCACTGGTCGGTAGTGCAGAGGTTGGAGTCGTTGCAAGGGGCTGTACTGTTACAGCAAGTGCCGCCAGCACAACAGATTCCGCCTTCACAGTATCCGCTCTGGCACTGTCCAGCCGTAGAGCATGAGGCGCCGTCGCTTCGTTTTAGGAGGCATGACCCTCCCTGGCAGAAGTATCCATTGCGGCACTCACCGTCTGATACGCAGGTCGTGTGACAACTCACACTATTTTGACAGGAGTAATTCCCGGGGCAGGCGCCGGATACTCCGCCGGAGGCGCATACACCACTGCCGTTACATTGTTGCGCAGTGGTGAAGATAGAGTTGATACAGGAAGACTGCGCACATTGAGTGCCATTCGCCGCGTTGGTCTCAGTGCAGCCATTTCCATTGCAGCCATAGATTTTGCACGGGTCCGTTCCGCCACAGTTATCCGTCCCACCTCCCTGACTACACGCTCCATTCAGACATGAGAGAGCCGAGGTATAGGTCAGCCCATCACATGTTCCAGCTCCGCAGGTTTTCGTGTTGTTCAGAAACGCGCACTGGTTCCCTTGGCACGTATCATCTGTACACACATTGCCATCGAAGCAGTTCGTCGAATCGGCGCAGCATGTGCCGTTAGCGCAGCAGAATCCGTTGTTACAATAGGCGGATAGGCATTGGTTCGGTTGTGTGCACGGGTCACCATTGTCTCTCAGAGCCGTACATGTTCCGCTACTGCAGAAAAAGCCAGCTTGACAATGTGAGTCCACACTACAGGTGACTCGACACGTCGTTCCATTCAAGCAGGCGTAATTTCCTGAGCAGGGTGCGGAGTCCCCACCTAGGCTGCAATCGCCGGTGCCGTCGCATGTTGATGCTTGAGTGAAGACACTATCGATACACGTAGCAGTCGCACAGACGGTTCCTGAGCTCTTCGGATTGGTCGTGCAGCCAGCACCCGTATCGCATGCATAGGTGACGCAGACGTTGTCTCCGCTGCAGTCGGTTTGGACACCGCCGTTCACACATTGACCGCTGGCATTACACGTTTTGGGCGCGGAATAAGTGTTTGATATGCATGCACTGGCCGCGCATTCCGCTCCAGTATCGAATTGAGAAGAGCATTGGAAGCTGTTGCACGCATGGACGGTACAGATATTGCCATCCTCACAGTCGAGAGCATTTGAGCAGCATTGGCCCGAAGTACAACAGATAGCGTTATTGCAGTAGTTCGAATTACACTGGTTGTCTGCAGCACAGCTTTGTCCGTTTGCTTTCTTTGACAGGCATTGCCCCGACGCACAGTAGCTGCCTGTGATACAATCACCGTCGGATGCGCAAGTCGAGAGACAGGCGGTGCTTGATGCGCATTTCAGGTTTCCTGGGCAGGGGGCTGTCTCGCCACCCACATTGCAAAGTCCAGCGCCATTGCATGATTTAGCCTGCGTTAGGGAGGCCCCTGCACAGCTAGCAGAGAGGCAAAGCGTTCCGCTCGTCGCTGGTGTTTCCAAGCAACCAGACGGTGCGCAGCTATATACTTGGCATACGTTGGGTCCAGAACAATCTTGTGTGAGTCCGGATAGTGGGCACGTGCCGCTGGAGCAGATCCGTGGCAGTGTGAGCACGAGGCCATCACATGTTGCAGCACCACATTCGAGCGTATTGTTGGATAGCGAACATGAATTATCGACGCATACATCGTCGGTACAAATATTATCGTCGTCGCATTGCGCTGAAGTCTGGCAGCATGTGCCCGAGTCACAGCAAATGCCGCTATTACAATACCCGGATAAGCAGTCGGTACCGGAAGTGCAGGTGTCGCCATTTGATTTTTTCGACACACATGCGGTGCCACCATCACAAATCAATCCAGGTTGACAATCTTCACTGGTGGAGCAGCTGGTGCGGCATTCCGAGTTGTTCAGACAGTTGAACCCTCCAGGGCAGGGGCCAGTACTGCCACCTGCAACACAGAGGCCCGCGCCATCGCACTGCTTCGGCGTCGTTAGGGTATATCCGCTGCATGAGCCCACCTCGCAAGGAGTCCCCGCTGGCAGATCATTGGTGGTACATCCTTGGTCGGGAGCGCAGGGATAGGTTCGACACGCCTCTGGGGGAGGGCACGTGGCGGTAGATCCCGGTAAACATGCTCCTTGGAAGCACGTACCTGCCATTTGGTAGACGGCGCCCGCGCAACTGGACGGTTCACATTCCGTAAAGTCTGAGTATTGCGAGTTACAGATGAATCCTGCACCACAGGTATTGATGGTACAGACGTTACCGTCGTCGCAGTCATCGTTTGTGCCTCCACCGCAGCACACCGGGTTGCTGCCATCGTTGGCGCAGCAGAAGCCTCCACCGCAATACCCAGACTTGCATTGCATACTCTCGTTGCATGAATCGCCATCGTCGCGTTTCGCAAAACAGGTCTGGTTAGAGCAGTAGTAGCCAGGCTGGCAATGAGCATCGACCTCGCAGCTGGTGAGGCAGTTAGCACCATCGGCGCATACAAGAGAACCAGGGCAAGGCGCCGCGAATCCGCCTGCATTACATCCGCCCGTACCGTCGCATGTCTTCGCTTGCGTCAAGGTGTATCCAGTGCATTGTTGAGACTCGCATTGCACTCCGGGGGGAGCGTTCGATGCGCTACATCCAGAGGCAGCGCAACTGTATACTTTGCAGATATTGGTCCCAGCACAGTCAATAGCGCCACCGCCGCTGGAGCAACTCCCCGAATCACAAAACTTTGCTCCGGTGTATGTCAAGCCGTCGCATGACGGTGAATCGCACGCATCTCCGTTGTTGATGTAGCTGCACTTGTTGTTAGGTGCGCACGTATCGTCGGTACAAGGATTGCTGTCATCGCAATGGAATCCTTGGTTGCAGCAGAGCCCGGTTGGTCCGGAGCAGCAGTAGCCATTCGCACAGTAGTTTGAATTACATTGATTGGACCCGACACACGCATCCCCATCCTGTCGCTTGAATTGGCAGATTCCGGAACCGCAGAAATATCCGGATTGGCAGTGTGTATCGGTGGTGCAGCCGCTCCGGCATTGTGTGGAATTGAGGCATGTATAGCCTCCGGCGCAGGGGGTGGTGGCGCCACCTTCACTGCAGGAGCCATTACCATTACAGGTCGTGGCCGCGGTGATGCTGAATCCGCTGCATGACTGTGGCTGGCAGATGAGTCCTGCGGATGCATTTTCTACCGTACAGCCGTCCGTGGAGCAGCCATAAACTTTGCATGTGTTGGTACCGGAACAGTCTTGTTGCGCTCCACCCGAGATGCACGCACCGCCGTTGCACGATAATTTGTCTGTATAGGTGAGTCCTTGGCAACTCCCTGGCTGGCATACATTTGAGTTATCGGTGTAGCTACAGATATTTGTGCTGGGTGAGCATGTGTCGGTGGTGCAGACATCGTCATCATCGCAGTCGCTGGTGTTTGCGCAGCAGGTACCACCTCCGCAACAGAAGCCGTTGGCGCAGTAGTCGCTATTACACTGTTTGGCTTGCCCGCACGGCTCCCCATCGTCGCGCTTTGGTTGACAGGTGGCATTAGAATCACAGTAGTGCGTCGTTTGGCACTGCGAATCGTCCGTACAAAATGTGCGGCACATGGTGGGATTGGCGCAGATATAGCCCCCCGGACATGGGACGGTACCTGGGTTGTTGCATTGGCCAGTGGCTGTACAGGTGCTCGCATTGGTGATGTTAGAACCGACGCACGATGCTGGGGAGCAAACTGTGCCTTCGAGTGCGAAGCTCAGTTCGCATCCATCCGTTCCGCACCCATAGTTGAAGCAGGGGTTGTTACCGGCGCATTCGCTGACGGCTCCGCCAGCGGTGCAGGCGCCCGCAAAACACGTTTTTGGTGCCGTATAGGTGGTCCCATTGCAGCTGGAGTCATCACAGGTGGCAGTATTGAACGTGTAGCTGCACTTGTTGAGTGAATTGCACTTGTCGGTAGTACAGACGTTTTCATCATCACAATTGGTATTTTCGGCGCAGCACGTACCGTTTGTGCAACAGAAACCATTGTTGCAGTACCCCGTCAGGCACTCTGTTGAATCATCGCATGGGTCTCCGTTGTCTTTCTGCGGTAAGCAGACACCGCTGTCGCAATAGAGGTTGCTCTGACATTGCGCATTACTTTGACAGGTGGTCAGGCACTGTATTCCATCGCTAGCGCATGTGTAGCCACCTGCGCACGGCTGCATGCTTCCGCCGAGTGAGCAATCCCCAGTGCCATCGCATTTCTGAGAAGTAGTCACCATATAGCCATTGCAGAATGCGGTTGCGCAAATGGTTCCAATTGGACTCGGAGTGGCGCCACATCCGCTCGTAGTACATGTTCCGATGAGGCATGGGTCATCACTGGCACAATCGACTGTTGCGCCACCAGTGTCGCAGGTGCCGCCCGCGCAGAATGCTGCTTCGATATAGTTGCCTGCATCGCAATATCCGCTGGCGCATTGGTCCGTATTGGGGGTGTTTTGACACTCGAATGCAGGGCTGCAGACATCGGTCGTGCACACATTGTTGTCATTACAATCGGTGTGCTTTGCACAACATCCAGTACCACCGCAGCAGAAGCCGTTGTCACAAGAATTGATGCATTCTATATCCGCGGTACAGGCCTCGCCATCCGCTTTCTGGGGAAGGCAGGCGGCTCCGCTCGTGTCGCAGTAGTACGACTCCTGGCAGTGGTCATTGATCTCGCAGGTTACAAGGCAGGCCGTTCCGCCGTCATTACAGACGAAACCACCTGGACACAGCGCAGTGCTGCCGCCAATTGCACAACCTCCAGAACCATCGCACTTAAGTGCATTGGTGAAGGTGGCGCCAGTACAGGTCGGTTCTGCGCAAGTGGTCCCCGCAATGGCATTGGACAGGACGCATCCTGCGAGGGTGCAGGTGGACACCAAGCAGGCGTCGTCGGTAGTGCAATTGGTGGTGGCTCCACCGGCGGAGCACGTTCCACCGTTGCAGAGCTTTGGTCCAGTAAATACGTTACCGTCACAAGTCGGGGCAGCGCATACGTTGTTGTTACCCGTGTATTCGCACTGGAAGGTATTGGAGCAAATGTCGTTCGTACAGACACTGTCGTCATTGCAATGGCTCGGTGAGCCGCCGCAGCAATCACCCGATGCACAGCAAAAGCCGTTCTGACAGTGGTCGGATTGGCACTCGACTCCAGAGATGCAGGGGGCTCCATCGAGCTTCTTACCGGAACAGGCGCCGGCTACACAGAAGGTGCCTGGTTGGCAATCATTGTTCGTAGTGCAAGCGGTGAGACATGCGTTTTCGTTCGCACAGACAAATCCACCTGGGCACGGAGCTGTAGCTCCACCTGTGCTGCATTGCCCGTCGCCAGCACATAGAGTGGGGGCAGTGATTAGGTAGTTGTCACAAGTGGCCGGGGCACATTCCTCACCTGGATACACGAGCAGGTCCTCATCATTGCAATCGCCGCCTTTATCGGCTTTGTAGTTCCCTGAGGCTGCACATAGGCACTTGGCAGAACCGGGGACACCAAACATATCGCCATCGCTGTCGATAAATAAGTTTGAGCAGCCTTCCGCCCCTTCATCATCCGTGGTGCCGTTGCAGTCGTCGTCGGCGAGATTACAGACTTCGATTTGTCCGGGTTTGATCTCGTCATTGGTGTCTTTGCAATCACCGCCGACTTCCGCGGTGAATGGAAATTCTGGCGTGCAGGCGCAGACGGAATTCCCGGAGACACCAAACGTATCTTTGTCAAAGTCCTCGTAATACGTCTGGCACCCGACTGCATTGTTTTCATCGGTCTCGCCATTGCAATTGTCATCAAGTGCATTCCCGCACGTTTCGATACCATCCGGATTGACGTTTTCATTATTGTCTTTGCAGTCGCCGCTTACGGTGGCGGTAAAGCTGCCGGATGACTCACACAAGCACTTTTGTTGGTCTTGGATACCGAAATCATCCCCATCGCCGTCGAGATAGAATGTAGTACAGCCGGCTGCGTCCTCTTCATCCGTATCACCGTCGCAGTTGTCGTCTATTTCGTTGCACGTCTCTTCAGCTTCTGGGTTGATGTATTCCAGGTTGTCGTTACAGTCTCCAGCCTGGATTTCTATGAAGGGCGCGTCTGCCGAACACAGGCACTCCGAGCTGTTCGCGTCTCCATAGCCGTCGAAGTCGGCATCTTCATAGTAGGTCTGACATCCCGTCGAGTTCGGTTCGTCGGTAATGGTGTCGCAGTCGTCATCTAGCCCATTGCAGGATTCGATAGCGTTGGGATTGATGGCCGATACTTGATCGTTGCAATCATTACCCAAAAGGGCATCGAATGGGTCCGCAGGCTCACATAAGCATGCAGTCTGCGCATCATTTCCGAAGGTATCCGAATCAAGGTCTTGAAAGTATACCTGGCAGCCGTCAGAACCCGGCGGGTCCGTTACGCTGTCACAGTCATTATCGATCGTGTCACAAATATCGATGGCACCGGGCTTGATGCTGTCCAGCGCGTCGTTGCAGTCACCGCTTTCTGTAGTGCTGTAGTTGCCTTCAGCGCCGCACAAGCATTTGGAATCGGTATTTATGCCAAATCCATCATTATCTAGATCGAGGTAGTACTGCACACACCCCGGCGTGTTTTCCGGGCCCACCTGCTTATCGCAGTTACTATCGATGCCATTGCACGTTTCTGGTGCACCTGGAAAGGCCTCATTATTGTTGTCAAGGCAGTCATCTGGTTTGAGGGCGGTCCATTTTCCTTCCGCTTCACAGAGACATCGATTGTCTGCAGCTTCGCCAGCTCCCCAAGAGTCTTCGTCCTCGTCTAACCAATATTTGGTGCAACCTACAGCGCCCTCTTCATCGACCAGGTCATTGCAGTTATCGTCTTTGTTGTTACACGTTTCGTCTTCGCCGGGATTGACATCGTTGTTGGTATCGTTGCAATCACCGCCCTGTGGAGCGCGGTAGACATCGTTCGGTGCACAGAGGCAACGAGTGTCTCCATCTACTCCATACTGGTCATTGTCGACATCCTTGTAGTACACCACACAATCTGCGGCATCTTGCTCATCGGTTGCGCCGTCGCAGTTGTCGTCTACACCATTGCATATTTCCTGTGTTGGGCTTGCGGCGTCACACTCTGTGAGCCCGTCCACTGTGCAGGATCGGATACCAGTGCAGCTGCCATACTCGTTGGACAATTCACATATCGTGGTGTCCCCGGCAATAACAGCCGCTTGCGAACATTCACATTGTCCCGATAGCGGAGAACATTGCCGCACCGTACCTGCGGCACCAAGGTCGAACGTGTTACACGAATAGCCGCCAGGACAAGGTACGTTATCGGAGCATGCACCACCGCAGAATGAGCCGAGACCATCATCACGTTCGATGCAGCGGTCACCGGTATCTCCAAGGCCTGAGTTGCATTCACTATCGCTGATGCATGGATCACACAGATGCGGGAAATCGGGCAGGCAGATGCTGACGTTGTCGCCGCCGGCGAGGTTTTCTACGCTCTTGCAACTCCAACCAGTTAGCGTGCAATTCTCAATGCAAAGCTCGCTGCATTGCGTCCCGTTTGGAGTAGGTACACACCAGCCGGAGTCACAGTCGTCATTTTCAGCACAAGGCCATCCGGGTCCGCCTTCCGTGGGACCCGATGTATCCGGTCCTAGATCTGGCGCAGTGATTTCCGGTTTTTCGAATGCGTCATCACCAATGTTGCGTGAACTGCCATCTGCCTGGTTCACATCACTCATTCCGCCGGCGACACCTGGCGGTGCTGGATCGGAACAGCTGAAGCCGAGAACCATAGAGGCCAAGGCGGGCAGCCACCTTGCCAACGTGCCCTTCATGTACTTCTCCTACGCAGTGATGGAAGGACCCCCCCAGGTCCTAACGGTAGCAGTATATGAATCAAGGCGCCTCGTGTGAAATGTCTGAACCATTACATTGTGCTCCGAGCACGCAAGCAATACTGATCTCACGCGAGGCGAAGCTGTAACCTCTTGTTTTAAATTGGGTTTTTGGTTTTATTTTTTGGTGGGCGAGATTAACGGGTTTCTACGTTTTCGCAGAACTGGTCTTCGCAGTTGTTTTGAAACTGGGGGTCTGTGCTGCCTCTCTCGGCACAGATGCAGTAGCAATCGGCCCCACGGCGACAATCAAATTTACCGTCGTCCCCGCATTCGGCCTGGCTTCTACAGATATACGGTCCGTCCGTATTGAACTCCACACAACCGCCGAGGCTCAGTGTAACAAGTACCGCGGCAAGCCAGCGTTTCCAGTTGCGGTGAGCCTGTATTTGCATACGCATGTCAAAATCTCCAAGTCGCAGAGGCTCCACCGCCTCCGGGAATGAATACTGGCGTGAGCGACACGGCCGGGTTCGTCCCAGCGAGAGTATCACTCATATGTTGGTTTTGTGATACGAGCACTGCCCCCCCGATAATGAGTCCAACTCCTACTCCGATAGCGCCATAGCCAACATAAGACCACACTTTGGCTTCCTGTTCTAAGTCCAGCGCCTGCTGGCGAGTGACCGACGAAATGTACTGTTGACCTTGAATTTGGAATCGAGTTGCCAGATTGATTACGCGCTCGTTGAGTATTGTAGGCAGCGCCACCATGAGTGCACCGCCGACGCTGACTGCAATCCCAGTACCTAAAAGAGCCCATCCGGTTGTTCGATCACCGTTGGTATCGTTAGCATTACTCGTGGCTGCTGGCATGACACTTTCCTCGGTGGATTGGCTATTGCCCGGTACGAGCTGTACTCGAAGCGCCGTGGTATTACCGGAGGTGACCTGCACCTGGGCAGTCCAGGTTTCATAGCCTGGCAGGCTGATAACCACCTTAGCGATCCCGGGCACTGCAGTGATAGGTGCGACCAACGGACTGGTGCCGCGCAGGATATTGTTCACGGCAACTTGGGCGCCTGGCGGCGTAATATCAAGTTGAATGATACCCTGACCGCTTGGAGGAACCGCCCTGGGTGTGGGGGCAATTCCTGCTGGTGGAGTCGCTGGCATGCCGCCCTTGGTGAGCTTGAGGCGGACTTCTTTCAACATCCCTGGTTCTTTTTTTAATTCATGCACCAACGGGTCATACCCGGGGCGCATAATCATCAGCTGGTATGTGCCGCGACGCAGTGGTACGAGGCAAGGCGTTACGCAAGCGATATCAGTGCCGCTGATTTTCGCCTTTGCTCCAGCAGGCTCGGTATGGATGAGGACGTCGGTAGGTTTGTCGCGCATTTTGGCGTGTAAGGTGATGGATTCGTACGCATTTACCGTGAATCGAGTGTCCCAGGCTTCCCAATTCGGATGCTCAAGGCGGAGGCGGTGTGGGCCAGGTCGAACAAGCAACCCAGTGAGTGGACTGCGGCCGATCTCTACGCCGTCGAGCCGTATGACTGCACCTGTTGCTTCAGACGTGACCGTCAACGTACCTTTCTTAGGGCGTTTACGCAGTCGTTTTTTTATGGCTCTCCTTCGACGTTTCGTGCGCTTTGCTTCCTCTCGCGTCAGCCCTCGTCGCATGCTGAGGGCTGAGCTGTAAAACCGTAGTGCCCGCGGATCGTCTTTGAGCCCCTCGTAACAACGGGCAATGGTATATGCCAGTACGGCATCCGGCGCATTCGCGTACTCTGGAAGTAGTAATTCCAGTGCTTTTTCAAACTGCCCCTGCCCGAGTAGCCGGGTGCCCTCGCTAAGTGGACTTTGGGCGTGGGCTTGGTAAGACGTAAGCAGGCAGACGACTGTCAGACTGGTAAGCCACCATCGGTGTGGCCATTGTAGTCTGCGTGCAGTCGGACTTGGTTTTTTCAGCGGCGCATTCATCTCGTCGAGAATAGAAAACCAAAGGAGTAGTGTCTACCCGTCGTTGATTGCCACGTGTTGCATGCTTGGCGCCATAAGATTGCCACGGTACAGTGGAAGGTGTTAGGGGGGAGTCGTGGACGTTGCGGAAAAGATAGTCCGACTGCTTTTGGACGCGGGGAATGAAGAACGTGGGTGCTTGCTCGTGCTCCGTTGCGTGAGTAGTGATGCGATGGCTGAGGCCTTCCAGACCCTGACAGCACAAGCAGACCTCACATGGAATACGGACGATGCAACAACGCATGCGTCGGTCTTGTCGATGGTCCAGTCCGCCGAATCACACGTAGGACGAAATGATGTCAGCCTTTGGCTAAAGATGCCCGACGCAAGGGGCAGCGATGGTTTGTCCACATTTTACGATGGACTTGATGACCGCATCGGCACATTTCTTGGAAATCAGGGGCCGAGGGCTGTTGTACTGGTAAATCTGGGGGCGATGCAGAGTCTGGCGAAATTGGCGCCAGTTACATGGAAAAGTAAGACTGCGTTCCTTGCATGGCCGGAAAAAGCTAAGCCAGCGGCGCAACGGCGATCGGTGCCACCGGGGAATCAGCAGCGCGCCCAACACGAGCGACGGGGCGGCAACAACCTTACGCTTCTTGAAGAGCAGATAGCCAAAGAGTCCGATCCTCGGATTTTATCAGACCTCTACCGGCGGCAAAGTAATGCACTTGCCGAAAGTGGGCGTTTAGAAGAAGCGCGTAAGTCAGCAACCATGGCGGCGCGATTGTTCCGTGACCATGGGGCGCTGGAAAAATTAGCTGAGTGCTACGAGTTGCTGGCTTCCATCGCAGAACGCACCGGCGTGATGGAGTCAGCCCGGGATTGGATGACCTTTGCGTTAGAAACCTGGCAAATGGTTGGTAACGACGAGCGCATCGCTGAGTCACATGCAAAAAAAGGGCATCTGCACTACCTTCTCGGTGACAGGGATACCGCCGCCAAACAGTTCCAGCTGGCGATAGCGCTAGACGAAGCGAAGGGGCGCTCCGCAAAAGTGGCAGCCGGGCTACGGCGTCTCGGATTAATGGCAGAGGATGCGGGTCGGCTGAAAATCGCTTACAAGCTGTACAAAGAATCCATGGATTTGGTCGAGAGGCTGGGCGATAGAATCGGCTTATCGCGAGCGCACCATCACATGGGACGACTTGCCGAACGCAGCAATAACTTCACGCAAGCCTTCGAGCATCATAAGCAATCGTTAGAGTTGAAAGAGGCGCTGAACGATACAGTAGGGATGGCGTCGAGCTATCATCATCTCGGTAATACGTACTATGGCTCAAGAGATCTACGGATGGCAGCGATCATGTACGAGCAAGCCTTAGAGCTGGAAAGCGAGACCCAAGACCACCATGGTAGAGCGAACACTTTGCTGCAGCTGGCACTCGTGCAGTCCGAGCGTTTCAACTGGGAGTCAGCGCTGCATTATGCTCTGTGTGCGCACCAGGCATGGAGAAAGCTTGGATCGAAAGACGGTATGAAATCCGCGGAGCTTCGTATTAGTACGGCTAGGACTATGGTGGAACCAGGCCTGCAATCGAATATCCAGAGCGAGGTGTTAGCGCAGCTGGAGTCGTGGGGAATTCGCTGATATCGCATGACGTTCGAACCGTTTTTCTCAAGCAAGAGATGGTCTAGCCGACAGAGAGACGAGCGATGAGTGGGCTGTGGTCTGATAGATGGCTCCACGGATGGTCGGACCGTCCGGGTTGCGTTCCTTCGAAGTCTCTGACGAGCACCTCGGCACCGCAGAAAATGTGATCGAGTCGGTAGCGGAAACGCCAAAATCCGCCGGTCGGATAATTGCGAAGCTCTGTCGGTGAAATACCCAGGTGCGACGCGTGAGCATCTACGAAGTCTGTAGCCAGTGTGTTGTAGACTTTAGAGCCAGGTACGGCATTGAAATCGCCAAGTAGAATGGCGCGAGAGGCTGAATCGTATTCTCCAATGTAGTTTAACACGTTCTGAACCTCAGCGAGTTGATTGTCCGCTTCGCCAAATCCCCGGCCGGTTGGCCCGTTCCCTGGTTTGAAAAATGCCGGCAGACTGAGATGCGTGTTGAAGACGTCGAATGTCGAGCCGTTACTGGTAGCGAGTCTCACGTGTGCACAGATACGTTTTTGCTTGAATTTCGCAAGGACTCGCAGCCTGCGGCAGGTGACGTCTCGAGGTGCGTCAGCATTGTGGTCCACGCAATGTAATCCGTTTTGATGGATAATTGACAAGCCGGTCGAATACAGCGGAAAACTAGCATGCTCACCTTGGGCGGGGAAAAAGTGCGCTTGGTAAGTATGGCCGCCAATGGCCGCGCTTTCCTGGTTGAGCCGTGCGATGAAACGGTCAAAGTTTGATACTGGTTCGCCGCGTAGTTGGCGCATGCGGTACCGGCCACCCACGCTGCGCAGGCTAACTGCATCGATCTCTTGGAGTGCAATGACGTCCGCTTGAGGTTGAAGCTGGGCCAGTACACATGCAATGCGGCGCATCGTCGCGTCTAGCGAGGTGAGACCTAGCGCGGCATGGCTGAAATAGCGAATGTTCCATGTCACCATGCGCATACCGATGACCGTACGTATTATTTAGTGTCACGCAACTGAAGAATCCGTAACGAGTTGATAGTAGTCCGCGTGAGAAGGCAACCTATCGAGGGCAGGGCACATAAATTACTAACACTTGGAGCCAAATGAGCCGTTTACTGTTGGGTAACGTATATGGGGACCATTTGTACTGATGGTGCATCGACTGCTCATCTGCTGGCTCACCGTTCTCACCGCTGGTTGTGAGATGGGAGGCAGTGAACCGCTTGCTCCTAGTGAAGCGGCGGCAGTATCCGCAATGGAATCATCGCGGCCCGTTTGTACTGAAGCGTGCGGTGAGATTGAGTGCGGGATTGGTCCATGCGGGCAGCTCTGCGGTGCCTGCAGACTTGGGTCCGTCTGTGCGGCGGGAGTCTGTGTCTGTTCGGAAGATGGCCGGGCAGAGTCAATCGTAGAAAATCACTGCGGCCAACTGACGGCGCGTGGTGAGTGCAGTGGTAATACCGTTCGCCGGTGCCGACATGGTGAGGTGGAGCAGTTACCATGTACGGCCATAGGTCGCGTCTGCGCATGGGACCCCCAAGGACTTGACGGGGTCGGCGCGTACGCATGCAAAGCCAAGGACGAGGCAGTGCACGTGTGTACCCCGAATTGTGCTGAGCGTATTTGCGGTGACGATGGGTGCGGAGGTCATTGTGGTACATGCCCTGGTGATATGGTCTGCCTCACAGATGGGACGTGTACAGCTGCATTAGCCTGTGGGTCAGATGAAAGTATCGGTACATGCCAAGGAGATAACCTGGTGTATTGCGCGGATGGATGCCCAGTCACCGTCGCATGCGCACATTTTGGGCAGAGATGCGGTTTTGACACCACAGCCGAGAGATTCGACTGTCTTCCCTGTGATGGAGCGTGTCCTACAACCAAGCCGACGGAGAGGAATGGATGTAATGACGGGAATGACTGCACTTTCGATGAACGGGTAAAAGACGTTTGTATTCACAGTCCACGACCCGACGGAATTCGTTGTGGGGTATCTGACGTATGTATCGTTGACGCGCAGTGCCAGCTTGGTGAATGTGTCGTGAGCACTCGCACCGCCTGTGATGATGGCGACCCATGCACGCAAGACATATGTGCACCCGGCGTTGGCTGCGAGCACTTGGCAATCGACTCGGTTCCGTGTGATGACGGCGATCCGTGCACCAGCACCGATACGTGTAGAGCGGGAGCCTGCGTGGGGGGAGCGCCTCCACCCGAAGTCTGCAATGGATTTGATGATGACTGCGATGGAGTGGTCGATGATGCATGTGAATGCGTGGTCGATAAATTACATCATTCCGGGCTGCTCACTGCGCTAGAACCGTTCGGCGAACCAGCAGCCGTTATCCAGGACATTCCTGTGCACTGGAAAGCAGCGAGCCAAGCGATGCCAGATAGTTCTTGGATATGGCGGTCTGGCGGCCAGGGCAATGCTCACAAACAACAATTCCGTGTAAGCTTCTTGGTGCCTGAGCAGGTTGAAGGCTTAGAAGGGATGCTCAGTATCGCCGCGGATCATGATGTTACTGTCCTGGTGAATGGTGTGAAAGCATTTGATACCGCATCCTTAGCTGATAGCGACAGTTCGTTACAGAACGCGGGATTCGCATTCTACTTAGAGCTAGATGATTGGTTGATTCTTGGATCAAACGCCATTGATATCTGGGTTCAACACCCAGCGCCGGTCACAGAACAGTCGCCCGCCGGTCTAATTTTCGAATTGAGCACCGTCTATCGGTATCCTTCTGTCGATGGGGTGTGTCCTCTTCTAGAGTAGGCGCTATTTTACCCGCGCAAGCATAATTCCATCCCGAACTGTCAGCATCACATGCTCGACCCGTACATCGGCACGGACATGCGCGTTGAAGTCAACGATCGCCTGGTCACTGGCTTCTTGGGGCTTCAGGACCTTACCACTCCAAAGCACGTTATCAGCAATGATCAGCCCTCCCTTTGTCATCTTAGGGACGAGGAGGTCCCAGTAGGTGATGTAGTTTTCCTTGTCCGCATCGATAAAAGCGAGGTCGATAGACTGGCCTATGGTTGCTAGAGTATCGACCGCTGGAGCTAACCGGAGCTCAATTCGCTCACCAGCAGAACTTCGTGACCAAAAGCGTCGGGCAATCGAGGTCGCATGGGCGTCTATATCGCAAGTGATTAGCTTGCCGCCATCTCGTAGCCCCTGGGCGATATGAAGACTGGAGTATCCAGTAAAGGTACCTATTTCGACCGCGAACGTTGCTCCGCAAAGTCGTGTCAAAAGCGTGAGAAGCTGTCCTTCGATACGTCCGACTTGCATTTGTGGCATGTCAGTCTCTGCTAACGTAACTTCCCTGAGGTCATCGAATAGCTCACCTGATGGAGTGGTGTGTTCATACGCATAGGCTTCAATATTCTTATCGAGCAAAGTTAACATTCGTGAACATCCCGTAAAGTCTCATCGACTTAGATTTGCGTTATCCGAGAAGATTGATTTGTTTGCATGCAGAGGTCAACGGAGCGTTCTCATGTATGGCTGGCGCGTGCGTGACTTGTAGAGACATACTAGTCTGCGACGGTACGCCAGTGCGTGCGTCTTCTCGTGGTGTAATGTACTGGTCAGGATTGGTATGAAGGACATTATTAGAACAGCGATCGGTTTCGATAGTGCGTGTCTTGAGCATCACCCGGGTGACGACCATCCAGAACGGCCGATGCGACTAGAAGCTTTGAGGCCTGTGATCGAGGGGGCTCTGGCAGAAGCTCACACGGTATCCTTACCTAAACGCGCGGCGTCGGTCGACGAGCTCTGCAGAGTGCATACCCCAATGTATGTGGACCGGGTTCGAGCGACGGCCGGGACAACGATCCGGTTGGATCCCGACACCATCGCTTCACCTTTTTCGGCTGCAGCGGCGTGCCATGCATCCGGGCAATTACTGGAAGCTGTGGATACCGTATTCGACGGGCGTGCAAATAATGCATTCGTTGCAGTTCGTCCTCCGGGTCATCATGCGGAGCCTACTCATGCGATGGGTTTTTGTTTTTTCAACAGTATCGCAGTCGCGGCGGAATATGCGCGTGCGCGGTATGATGTGCGCCGTATTGCCGTCGTTGATATCGATGTACACCATGGGAACGGTACGCAGTCGGCGTTTTGGGACGACCCCCATACGTTATTCATCAGTACTCACCAAGCACCACATTACCCCGGTACCGGCGCCATATCTGATTTGGGTGGGAAGGACGCACAGGGTATGACTCTGAATATTCCGCTCACTTCCGGTCACGGAGATCGCGAATATGTGGCCATCTACTCGGCCTTGGTAGCACGGGTGCTTGAGCAGCATGCACCGGAGCTAATTTTGGTATCCGCTGGATTAGATATGATGGACGGAGACCCTCTTGGGAGTATGGCAGTAACGCCTAGCGGCGTGGGGCAGGTGGCGAGGGCACTGATTGCCGCTGCTGCACGAACCGCCGGGGGGCGTATCGTCTTTGCACTAGAAGGTGGCTATGATTTGACGAATCTGCGTAATGGAACTCAGGCTTGCTTAGAAGCGCTTTACACTGCAGATGTTTGCAACCTAACGCTTTCTCCATGGAAAGAATCCGAGCTTGGAGATGCGCGACATGTCCTTCCTGTATGGCGGACCAGATGGCGGCTTTGAGGTATTGAACCGAGCTAAACGCATGTTGGTGCGCACTGGTGAACATTGATTCATGACAATTGAAAGGTAGGTCTGCAGAAGCGCATGGCACCAAGGGCGATACACAGAAATATCCCGGAGGCATAGAACACGATATGGATGGCGTAGTCACTTTGGAAGCGGGGGCGGTAACCCTCGTATCCGATGAAGAATTTGATACCTTGATTCGCTCAACCGACCGACCTGTCCTCGTAGACTTCTACGCCGACTGGTGCGGTCCATGTGGTGCACTCGCGCCCGTATTAGCCTCTATCGCTGAAGCATTAGCGGACGAGCTAATCGTGGTGAAGATAGATACTGAAGAACATCGAGGAGTGATGGAGGCGATGAATGTTCGCAGCCTGCCGACGATGATCCTATTTCGCGGAACATCCGTGATTGGCCAGAAGGTCGGCTTTTTACCGCCGCATGAGCTACGACGATGGTTAGAGCGTAGTGTAAAGCCTAAAAAAGGCCTTCTGGCCAGGATGTTTGGTGGAAAGTGAAGGTGGGACTCAACCGAGTCTCACTCCCATTCGATGGTGCCGGGTGGCTTTGAGGTGAGGTCAATGCCGACACCGCCAACCCCTTCTAACGCCATTATGGAATGGTGTAATTCGTCCACTAGGTCACCGGGCAGCTGGGCTGGCCATGCCGTCATCGCACGCGCTGAATGGACTGGACGCAGGACGACAAGTTCGTGGCCAATATTGTCGATAGCTAAGGGCAGCATCGCCGTTGGGCACTGCCAGATGTCATCGTAAATCCCATGGCGGATTAAGCCGGTCATCACCAGGTGGTCTGCTTCGCGAAGTAGGTCCAGGCGCTCACGTGTCATGTATCCGGGCCGGGCGGTCACTTGTGAGGGGGCCTGTCCCAGGCTCCAGATGCACCGGTTAACGCTCGGTACGTGCTTCAGTATTTGATTCGCCGCCGCCGTCAATACATCCCAGTCTACCTGTCCCGAAAGCATGACAGGGTGCTCATAGCTTCGAAGGTCTGCTTTTACCCCGACGGATTTGACAGGTAAGGCCAGACCCGAAACGTCGGTAAAAGATGAGAGCTGCTTATCGATTTCGGATTGCACATCGGGGGCAGTCACTGTTCCGTCCGCACAAAGCAATCGTACTCCCAGGCCTGGTCCTGGGAATGGATGTCGCCAAGCCATTGCGCGAGGGACTCCTAGTTGCTCGGCAAGGTTGCGTACTTCTACTTTGTACAGATCAGCTAGAGGTTCTACGACGCGACCAGACGCAATCATCTGCTCAATAATTGGCACACGGTTATGGTGCGTTTTAATGACGTGCGCACGCTTGGTGCCGCCCGTCTCAATAGTATCTGGGTAGATCGTTCCCTGGCCAAGAAGGTGGTCTTCGATGCCCAGCCGGACCGCCTCTCGTTCGAATATCTCGATGAAAGTATTTCCAATAGCACGTCGTTTGGATTCGGGTTCGATGACTCCGTCCAATGCTTCTAGAAATGAATCACTTGCGTCGACTACGTAGAGGCAATCCGAGAGTCCTAATTCAGCGAAGAGCTGTGCGACGTCCGCCGATTCATCTTTACGCATCATGCCATTATCTACGTGCAGCAGCTTGAGGCGGTCTCCAGGTAGCGCGAGTCGAAGCAGTTTGGCGGCTACGGTGGAGTCCACGCCACCCGACGCGAGAAGGAATACAGACTGATCTCCAACGTGATTACGAATCGCTTGGACTTCTGATTCAACGTAGCGCGCCATATCCCAACTGGGAGTGCATTCACAGATATCGAGTACGAAGTTGCTAATCATGCGGTCGCCATTCGCTGTCGCATCGACTTCTGGATGGTACTGGAACCCGTATCGCCGGTGCACGTCCGAAGCGATAGCCGCATTTCTATGCGCATCTCCTTCGCCGCTTACGCTGTAGCCAAGCTCATAAAAGTCCGGCCCAAGGGATGCGACGCTATCGAAATGGCTCATCCAGACCACTTCTTTTTCCGAGAGCCCGGCAAAAATTGGATGTTTATGCTGGATCATTAGGTCCGCATGACCCCATTCTCGGCCGCCATGGATAACGGTACCACCGTAGTGTTTCGCTATCTCTTGGTGTCCGAAGCAAAACCCGAGAATAGGCACGTCTAGGTCGAGAATGTCTTTTGTCCAATCACTATCCTCTCCTTGTGACGCCAGCGAGGGCGAGCCCGACAGGATAATCCCTTTGAACCCTATAAACGCTTCGAGCGGAGCATCTGGTTGGCGTATTTCAGCGAGTACGTTTGCCTCGCGGACCTTGGTTGCAATGAGGTGGGCGTATTGCCCGCCAAAGTCAACAACAGCGATTCGATCGTGAGTCTCGGACATGTGGTTGTCCTATCTCAAGCGAGACGGATTTTCCATGGGTCATGTAAAACCTTTTTGTGAAAGCTCGCAGAGCCAGGACGTTCGATCCGGAACGTGACGGGTATCTTGAACGATTCGCAGCGTGCCATGGTAAGTCGCGCGGCACTCGACTATTCTACCATCGCAGTAATGTACAAAATGCGGTCAAATCGAGCCTGCAGTTTCAATGGAAGACACGTAAGGTCTGATGCGGTGGGCTGACAAAAAAAGTGCCTGACGTGGCGGTGCATACACAAACCGTGCGTGCGATACAAAGGACGGAAAGATGTCTCTGGAAAAAAGAATCCTGCTAGACAGCCATCGGAGAATTCCTGCCATGGCTTGTGCGCTGTTGCTATGTATATCCACCGCTGCACCGGCGCAGTATAACAAGCCGTTCGAGTCGGGTGAGCCCGCGAAGATGGTTGAAGCGCGCCAGAAAATGGTGAAGTGGCTTAAACGGGCCGTGAAGGGAATTACGCCGGAGGTACTCAATGCATTCAATACGGTGCCTCGACACAAATTTATGCATTCGAGGGATAAAGGGATCGCCTACAAAAATAAGTGGAAGTCGATCGGGTTCGGTCAGACGATAACGAATCCATGGATGGTCGCGTATATGACGCACTTACTGGATGTGGCACCGACATCTCGGGTCCTAGAAATCGGCACGGGTTCAGGCTATCAGAGTTCCATTCTTGCCCAGCTGTCAAACCATGTTCATTCTGTCGAGATTGTTCGTCCGCTTGCCGAGCGTACGCATAAGATTCAAGAGGCGCTTGGCTATACGGCAAAGATCAAACACAAAATTGGGGACGGTTACTTTGGTTGGCAGGAAAACGGACCATACGACCGAATCATGGTGACGTGCGCTGCAGACCACATCCCGGTGCCTCTCATTCAGCAGCTAAAGCCTGGCGGATTGATGCTAATCCCAGTTGGTGGGCATTTTCAGCGCGGAAATATCTACCTAGTGACGAAACAAGACGACGGCAGTATCCGGCGGAAAGTAGTGGCGACCGGTACCTTTGTACCGATGCGCCGCGCGGATATTTCGAAAAAACGGTAGAGCCACATTGTGTGGGGCAGCACCCTGTTCGCAGACCACCGAGCAGTTGTATACCTTGGGATGATTTCAAGCCGTGTCGCACACGGAGTGGCAGACCCGACGGATAATTTACGGTAAAGATACATCGTGCGGGTACAACACAAGCAACAAGTAAGAGGTGAAGTGACGGCGCGCGTGGTCGCCGATGTGGTTCAACGTGGTGAAAGTCACGTTGTGGATGTACTTGGTGACACGCTGTACCACGAACGACAGCGACTCAGTCGGAACCGCTATGCCGGTGAGGAACTGGATATCCCGTACTGGAAAGCTGTTGCTAGGCGCGTCCCGCAGGCCTCTACATCGGCTCAGGTAGATATGCTCCGCGACGTGGTTGGACGATTCGTGGATGAAGTGATGGGACACTTCGACCCGCGTGTGTACGATATTGCTACCCGGGTTATGCCGCCAGGGCTTGCAGTCCTTCTGAACTCATTGAGTCCGAAACAGGCGCTCAAAGCTCCGAAGGGGAGCCTGAACCTCCGGGAAAATGTGATTATTGCTGGCGAGAGCGAAGCAGCGCGTCGATTGAGTCGGCTTGGGACCGTGATTGTGGTTCCCACTCACCTATCTAATCTTGATTCGATCGTCATGGGTTATGCGGCATATCTCATGGGGCTGCCGCCTCTGCTTTATGGTGCAGGACTCAATCTATTCAATAACAAGTTGATCGGCTACTTCATGTCCAGGCTTGGTGCATACCGAGTCGATCGCCGTAAAAAAGCGGCGCTCTACAAAGACATCCTGAAACAGTTCGCCACGTATAGCCTCGAAATCGGCTATCACAACTTATTCTTTCCTGGTGGAACACGCATACGTAGTGGCGGGGTAGAGCGGTCGCTGAAAAAGGGCCTGCTGGGCACCGGTCTCGCGGCCTATCAAAACAATCTGGCGTCGGGGCGTGAGAAACCCAATGTTTACTACCTTCCATGCACGATCAGTTATGGGCTCGTACTTGAGGCGCAGACCTTGATTGAGGATCATCTGAAAGCGGCTGGGAGATCGCGATATATCATCATTGATGATGAGTTCAGCCGACCTCGGAAGATCGCAGAGTTTGCTCTCGAGCTACTGCGTCTCAAATCAAGGATTTACATCACCTTCGGTCAGCCTTTGGATCCCTTCGGGAATCGGGTCGACTTTCAGGGGCGGAGCGTGGACCCGCGAGGACGGCCGATCGATATCCGCGGCTACATCTGTCGTGATGGCGAGCTGGTGGATGATCTCCAACGCGACCGCGAATACACGTCTGAGCTCGCTCGGTCGATTGTTCATTCGTACGAATGCGATAATCGGCTGCAATCAACGCATTTGGTTGCTTTTACGGTATTCCACATGATGGAACGCACGTATCCAACGTACGATTTATACCGACTACTTCGAGACGCAGCCTCTCTGTCGTCTTTTACTGAAGCTCAGGTGCTGGTCACTCTGGAAAGGGTCTTGGAACGTGTGCGGCGGATGGCAGAGAACCGAAAGATTCGGTTGGACCCGCGACTCGACGGCCGCGATGCGAAGGCCGTTCTAGATCATGGCCTGAAGTACTTTGGTAGCTACCATCACCAACCCGCGGTGGCTCGTGAGGGAAAGCGCATCGTTATGCACGATGCAGAGCTGACATATTATTATCGTAACCGAGCGGATGGGTACGATATCGAACAAGTAATCGGTGAGTGAGGGCTGTAGACGGTGACCTTACAGAACTGGATTTTAGTGTTCCATGTATTCGGTCTAGTGCTCTGGGCTGGCTCGCTGCTGGCACTCGTTCGGTGCATGACGTGGCGAGTGATGCTATCCGACGCGATGGCAGCAGAGATTCGTTCTTTCGAGAAGAAGCTCATGTTTGGTGGTGCTCATGTAGGTATGGGTATTACGGTATTGACTGGCATTTGGATGTTATCGCAGCAGGAGTGGGGGCCACTAATACCCAGTGTATCCGGAGGTGGATTCCACATTAAGTTGACCTTCGTATTTCTCCTAATCGTAGTGACCTTCATCGCACAGATGTTAGTGATGAGCCCCCTGGACGGGGCAGGGAACACTTCGAAGAAGCAACCTAAAGTGCTTTATCTCCTTACCTTGTTGGCGCTTTTTGGTGCTCTGTCCTCTATTTATGTGCTCTATCCCTATCTTAAAGGGAATACGCTTTCGGCGCCTGCGGAGACTTCGAACACCGCGGCATCGCTTGAACGAATCGATGGCTGATTCTGTTCCTGTCGACGTTCAGAGCCTCAGTCCTTTGCCATGTGGATGACCTGGGCGTCGGACTCGATCACTTTTCCCTGTCGCAGCCATCGGTAAAACGTTGAACGCGGAATTCCTAGTGATTCATAGGTCCGTTTACGGTGTCCTTGATTCGCCCGAAGGCAACGACTTATCGCATCGTAGTTTTGCAGCCTGAATGGTTCGACTTGATTTGTGGTTGCAGAGCGTAAGCGCACATGGTCCAGCACGTCGGAGGCATGGGGCGCGGTGATTTCCGCGTTGTGACCAGCGCGAATTGCACATCTCGTCAATACATTGCGCAGCTCCCGGACATTCCCTGGCCAATGGTACTGTCGGAGGATTTGTATGGCCTCTTTCGTGATGGAATTCTTGCTTGGCAGTCGGTGGAGTAAATCCAGTGCAATCGCATCAAGATCTGAGAGTCTATCTCGCAAAGGTGGGATTTGAAGTTGGAGTACATTCACACGAAACAGAAGGTCCGCACGAAACGTCCCCATGTCCGCCTGCTTCCAGAGGTTTGCATTCGTCGCGCAGATAATACGAACGTCGGTTTTCGACTCTGTGTCTGCACCGACAGCACGCACATCATAGGTCTCCAGGACGCGGAGTAATCGTGCTTGTACGCTGAGAGCCAATTCGCCAAATTCGTCGAGGAATAGCGTCCCACGGTGAGCTTGATTGAACGCGCCCTTCCGTGCGCGCTCGGCTCCAGTAAATGCACCGCGGACATGCCCAAACAGCTCAGACTCGGCAAGTGACGGACTGAGGCACGCGCAGTTTAGCGAGACGAAATTCCGTGCTCTTCGGGCCGA
>PKDL01000400.1 GCA_002863065.1 Pseudomonadota bacterium | reverse complement strand
CCAATAATTACAATGTTTTCTATGGTGTTCACGGATTGGATGACAACCCCAGGGTCCACCCATATGCAAATCGGGATTCGCTCTGTAGGTCGTGTTCCATTGATGCTGAATGTCCAGGCCAAGGTAATCGTTGTGTCCGCTATGAGTGGGGGGCAGGCTGTGCAGTCGAATGTACGGACAACGTTGGGTGCCCAGCGGGGTATATTTGTGCTGATATAGCTGAAGGACTCCAGGTTATCGGTCGCCAGTGCTTGCCGAATACATACTCTTGTAATTAACCCAGTAAGCCGACACTGGCATGGAATGAGGGCACCATTCGAAGACGACGTATACTAGTGCTTGTGATTACAGCTTGCGTTTTCGTAGCCGCCGTAGTGGGAAGTCAGTATGTCACTCGCCCCACTGCATCTACCGACGTTAGTAAGTATGTCCCTGCTGATGCTGAATCCATACTGTGGGTCCCCATTCTTCACGAGTTTACAAGTCAGCTAATGCTGTTTAGTCGGGGAATTCAGGAGATCGCCCTGTTTCGTGATCTTCTCAAGGCTGAAACAGGCGTGGTCATTGTAGATCCTGAGAGCATTCGTGACATTGGTGTGGATCCGGAGGCAGGTCTGGCCCTAGTCTGGAGGTCAGGTCACCTACATCTTCTTATTGGGGTTCAGAACGAAGCCAGGCTGTCTTCAGCAATTATTTCGAAGTTTGAGAATCTGGGATATCGAGTTCAGAGCCCTCCTCCCGACGGCCAAGGCGCTTTATACTCTGCGTATAGCGCATCGGACGAGCTCCGCGCAGCATTTGACATTCGAGATGGGCTAATGGTGCTGGTGTATGCCGCCGACGGCACGAACCCCGTAGATGCGATTACATCGATCTATGAACGGGGCAGTCAGACGTTTTTCCAGACCGATAGGTACCAAGATGTGGTTTCAAAAGTTGGTGAATCAGGCGTGCTTTTATACTCCGCCACGACTCAGGACAACGCGACCCTCGCACGGCTTACACAATTGACGCAGTCCGAGGCGATACCGTCGATTTTACGGCCTTGGATTCGTCCAGCTATCGATGCCTGGCTTCGCTCTGTGGAGTATGTCGCCGGGAGTATACGGATCGGAAGCTGCGAAACTCAGTCGAAAGTTGTCGTTGTGAGCCAGTCTGAGGGGGTGTCACTTATTCCGCGAGCATGGAGGATGTCGAGTGACTTACCCATACCAGATATGGCCTCTATCCTACCTAGAGATACCGTCTTATTCACCCGGCAGGAGCTTCGCCTAAAGCCTCTTGAGAACCTCTTGCGGAAACTAGCCGGACTTACCGGCGGAATACGCGGCTTACTCGGAGCGGGGGATCCAACGGCTGAGGTTTTGGGTAAGTATGTGCATCCGGAATTGAATGACCGTCACGTAGTTCAAGACGTATTTTCACATTTGACCGGTCACCTGTCGGTGGCCTTTCTCGGTATTGACCGTCGGGCTCCAGTGGCCGAGCTTATTGACCTTAGTGTGCCTCAACGGTGGCTGAACCAAGTACAACTAGTACTTGGACTTCAGGTTCGCGATGGGTCGAAGTTTTGGGCAAGGTGGTGGCCGAAACGCACGATTTTAGAGACCCTTGGGTATACCATTACGTCTATTCCGGGGATCCCTTCGTCGGTTGCCGATGCTGCAGTCACTATCCGCAGGATGTGTACGACGCGTGACCGAGCTCGTACCACTCGCCGGCAACCGCGTCGCACGGGAACTCGAATACCATGCGAGACATACGGCATATTGCGTCGAGGCGATCTCATTTGGATGACAACCGGTGCTGAGACTCTTGAGCGCCTCCTTACGACTGCAAAGGGAGATACGGCTCCGATGCCCGGCTTGACGAGAGAACCCCTAGCCAAGTCCGTCCTCGGTAGTTCCAGCATGTTTTTCGGCGGATACTTCTCGTTTGATGGCCTACTGAAGGCGGTCGAAAATCGTAATCTTCCCGGTGGTGCTACTCGGTACCTCGCTCAAATGTTTGAGATGGCCTTTCTTCTCGATACAGATGGTAACGACCTTCGGTACGAGTTTTTACTCACGAGGTAGGACGTACGATGCCTTTTGGAAAACTCATCCGTGTCGTCCTGCAGAACGTATCCCGTTCTAAGAAGAATTTTATATTCTCATCGATAGGTATCATTGTCGGTATCAGCACGTTTACGTTCTTCATCGCTCTGAGCGGGGGTATTCGTGAGCGTGTCCTCAATCGTATTTTTCCGATCGACCAACTCGAAATCGAGCCCATTGGTGGAGTCGCCAGCGCCTTGAATAGCGCGGCGGGTATTGGGCCAGGACCGCGTCGCTTAGATCAGCGTGCATTAGAACAGATCAAAGCAGTTGAGGGTGTTTCATCGATACATCCAAAAATGCGTGCGAGGTTTCAAGCAAAAATCGAGACAGGGGTACTTGACCGTCGAATGGCAGGGGAAGGGTTCATCGAGGGCATGCGAGTCAGCCAGCAAGTTGTCGATGAATTACGAGACCGTGAAGCGAGCTGTTCCCTAAATGAAGAAGATTTATGCCGTCGGCGGCAAGTCGAGTGTGTGACAGATTCGGATTGTCCGCATGAGGGTATGGAGTGCATCGAAGCGATGTGTCGGCCCCGAGAATATTGGCGGTCATTTCGCGACCGGCACGCTGCTCAGGCTTGCCACAGCCGTGAAGAATGTAATGCGGACCAGGTCTGTGGATTTGATCGTTGGATCATGCTGCGCGTGAAAGAGCGGTCTGTAATCAAGCCGATCAAAGAGGCGGTTGCTCGACTCAAGCATCCCTCTATTGATGTTGACCTGTATGTAGCGTTGTCTCAGACAGGAGCGCTGACTTCAGAAGATATTCGCAATATGGAGCGCGTCGGAGGGGAGGTTTGGCTTGTTGGCGTAGATGTGGAGCCGGAAGCACGAAAGACCTTGAAACAACGACCCGTTACGGTTCGTCGATTTGCATCAAAAGACGAGGTGATGACTCATATCACGAGCTTACCTCGTGTGATTGATGCTGGAACGTGCGCCGGGGTCCCTTGCACCGTCGATACAATAGAGAATGAGATTGGGTCGTGGAAGTACTTTGAGTACTACGCAAATCACCGAGGGTCATGCAGTTCAGGCCGTTATTGCGCTACCCGCAATGTACTCACGGATGAGGGGCGATGCGAAGCCTATATGCCTGTTGTTTTAAACCCCCTCATGATCGAATTCTACAACTCAAACGTAGTGAGTCAGCTGCAGACTCAGCCGCTACCTAATGCATGTCTTGTGCTTGGGCTGAAAGGTTACTTTCGGCTGGGTTTTTCCTTTCTGAAAACATCGGTACCTACTGTATGGCAGCGGATACGCTGGTCTGAGATCATTGGCTTCACTGACAAAGCGATGCACCTCGGCGGGACGACACCGCTGGATTATGCTGTTCGCGACAACACCTTTTACCTCGGTTCAGAATCTGTGGAGTACTATGACTCAGTATTATTGACCGTGCCGCGAAATGAAGATGTGGCTTCGGTCATTGAGCGAGTACGGCGTTTGGGCTTTGACCTATCCAGCAACTCAAAGTTTGCGCAAAAAGCTGGTGAGATGCTGATGATTATCACGCTGACCTTCTTACTCATTTCCTTCATCATCATCCTGATTTCGGCTCTGAATATCAGCCATACATTTTTGATGGTTGTTTTCGAGCGACAGCGAGAGCTCGGAACGATGCGAGCAATTGGTGCATCGCGCTGGGATATCCGGAAGATTATTCTGACTGAGAGTCTATTTATCGGCTTGACCGCTGGTCTCATTGGAAATGGATTGAGCTTTGCTGTGTCGCGTTTGGTGAATGTACTTGGATCCGGACTTCGGGACCGTTTCCCAATGATACCTGAGGATTTCTTTATTTACTCCTGGCCCCTTCTCCTTGGATCCGTTGGGTTCGCGCTTGCCTTCTGCCTTGTAGGCGCGGCGGTACCGGCGAATCGTGCGGCACGTCTCGATCCAGCCGTTGTGCTCTCTCAAGCGTGAACTTCAACCAAAACCATAGGCAATTTCTTCTGTTGACTCGCACTGTGATGGTGTTGTCTACGGTAGGCCTTCTGTTCGCATGGGGTACAAAAGGTATCGCCGCGGGAGCCTCGGAGCCTCGATATATAGCCTGGCTTATGACGCAGGGACTCAGTCCCTATGTTGACGCGTGGTCGACCGTCTCTCCTGCTGCGATCTGGCTTCATGCTCTAATTGGCTTTGCAAGTGATTTCAATGAGGTGGGTTTACTAGTATGGGTGTCATTTATCGTTTTGGCGCCCGCCGTAGGCTCCGCCTTGCGGACGCCTTCTCTTCTGCGAATAGCCGGTGCATTCGCATTAGTCGCTGTGCTTGGGTTGGTCCCGCTGAACCTTGTTACCGATTCAAATCTATTGGCTGGGGTCTGTTTATCGGGAGTACTCGGAAGTAGCCGCCGTGTAGCGGATGCTCCTGACCATTTTCGCGCTAGTCTATATGCCTTGTTCGCCGGCGTAATGGGCGGGGCAGCAGTTTTACTGGTTCCTTGGCTACTTGCTATCTTGTGGATTCTTCAGGTCGCGTGGTCCTGGAGCCTTCATCGGGATTTCAAGGGTAGTGGTTGGTATGGTGTACGCCGCATGCTTTACGCATCGGTGATGAGCTTATTCGGCACAATGCTTGTTATTGGTGCATCTGGAATATGGCTACTTAATCTCGATGTTTGGAATGGCTTACAAGAAGGACTTCAGGCCCGGTATATCGCCGATTGGGGATATCAATACGTAACCCCGAGCCTGGTATTGGCACTTGGTGTGGCTGCGACGTTTCTCACAGGTGTGTTTTGCGCACGCTCCCTTCGGTATCAGTGCGTTGTTGGAGTCATCATCTCCAGTGCACTAGTTATCGGGATAATTTTAGGAGATGGAGCCTCATTACTTATCGCAGTTCCTTTGGTGCCTTTCGGTTGGCATGTCACAGCGTCTATCGAAGTCGGCGAGCCTAAAAACGGTCCCTTGGGATTACTTTTGACCGCTGCATTCGCAATAGTTTCAGTAGTCTGGGTTAATACGGCCGAGGGCGTGACACAAGATGCTCAAGACCCGCGTGCGATGGATTCAGTTGTTCAACGCATGATGGAGTTTGAGGGGACAAGCAATGGTTCGGTACTGACCAACCATCGCGAGCATGAACTGCTGATGAAGGCTCGTCGGCTACCTGGAACGCCGTTTTTGGATGCAAGCGTTGTATCTGAGACGCACAGCATCGAGAGTCTTCGCCGCTTAGCGCTGAACCGGGTTGATCAGGCACATCACAACGCCCCAGTTTGGGTTGTATGGAACATACAAGCAGATGAACGATGGAACTTACTGGGTCGTAATCCTACGTTAGCGGTCTGGGTGCGTTCGAATTGTATCTCGGCGAATTCTGACGATTCAGAATACTCGGCAGTGTATGACTTGTATTACTGTGGACCGAATAAGGACCGATTACGATGAGCAGTCGATACGATGCACTGCCATATCGGGGTAAAGCGTACCCTTATGCTCATCCAGAGCGTATGGCAGCGGTTGGGGCCTTATTTGGACTACGCCCACCGGACATACGCACAGCGCGTGTTCTCGAAGTTGGGTGCGGCGACGGCATCAATATTATGTCCATGGCCTACCAATTCCCTCGCGCCGAATTTGTTGGCGCTGATCCCGCACCGCAAGCGATTCTACGCGGCACACTGCAAGCTGCGTCTCTAGGCCTCGACAATCTCAGATTGATCGAAGCGGGCATTGAGGATTTGGCGCACGATGATGTGCCATTTGATTACATTATTGCTCACGGTGTCTTTAGTTGGGTAGCACCTGCGGTACAGGACATGTTGCTGGATATGCTCGGGCGCCGCTTATCCAGCGATGGCATAGCATATGTTAGTTATAATGCATTACCGGGCTGGCATATACGCTCAGTTGCTCGCGATCTCATGGACACAGTCGTTGACCGGCAGGCTGCACCTGCGGAACAGGTTCAGGCGGCACGTAGCATACTAGAACGCTATGCGGATGAGCTGCCAGAATCGGCACTTCATGGCCACGTCTTGCAGACTATTCGCGACATGCTACGAGAGCATAGTGACGCGTTTTGGTTTCACGACTTTCTATCGCCGGAAAACCACGCCTACTCTGTGACAGACTTTGTTACGAAAGCAGGTCAGCGCGGCCTGCAGTTTCTCGGGGAGGCCGAACTCGGGGATTCGATGCTTGACCGAGTACCGGCCGAACTACGTCATTTTGTCGAGTCGGAAACGGATCGATTGCGGCGCGAGCAAATACTTGATCATCTCAGTAACCGTAGCTTTCGGCGGACATTGTTGTGTCGCCAGCATCATAAGCTGTCTTTTGATGCTCTTCCGTCCAACATGGCGAATCTGCATCTGGCAGCATCGGGATTTCCAGAGGGGGATGTGGATTTAGCAGATGATGTAGAAGCAAGATTTGTTCGACGTGATGGCGAGCGCATCATCGTAGCGAATGCATTAGTCAAGTCGGCCTTGAAAATTTTGTGTGATGTCCAGCCTGCTTCGGTACCCCATGAAGACGTTGTGCAAGAGGCTGCTCGTAATATTGGCATTTCGTTAGACTCGGATCTCCGCGAGAACCTTGAGCAGATACTTCTATTCCTGCATGGGGCTCAGCTTATAGATATCCTGCCCGCGCCGCGTTCCGTGCGCCTCGATGTATCGGAAAAGCCGCTAGTCTGTCGCCTTGCTCGTTGGGATGCCCTGCAAGGAGAGTATCCGGTAATGAATGCCCTGCATTCGGCGTCAGCGGTCACACCGTTCGAACAACTGTTATTGGTACTATGTGATGGCACTCGTACTATTGAACAATTGATCGAAGTACTTACGGATGCGGTAGACACCGGTGACCTTCATATCAATACCTCCACTGAACAGGAGCTCACTGCCAAAGTCGTGCGTGACACTCTCGTACATCAGGTACAAGCCGCGTTGTCGCGCCTGCCATCGGTTGGGCTCTTAGAAATAGATGAGCGTCGTTAGCTACTACTTTTGGAAGGAGAACGGATAGACAACGACGCATGGCTCGGAATCCGGGACTGGATAATCCAGTGGTCGCAGAACATCGAAGATACAGGCTGCGAAGCCTTCGTCGTTGAACGTATTCGTCTGAACACCTAAGAACTTCGATCGTCCTGATATGTCGATATGAATTTCGACTGAAAGGCGCCCAGTGGCACGCGGCTGTGTGATGAGAAGCTTCCGATAACATCGGATGATGTCCGGACGATGCGGTCGTACAGCCGCTTGGACATTCGCCGTGGTACAGCCTTTTAAGCGTTTACGAGGAGCGGAGTTCGGTTGGGTAGGTTGCTCAGTCTTCGGTTTCTGGCTATCGGCATTAAGCTTCTCGTTATCTTGGCGCTTCGCTTCCTTTTTGACAGCCGCATTGGGTCGTTCTTTACAGCCCATCCCCATAATCAGCAGTGCGATAACTATCGGGTAAGACTGTCGCATTATTTGGGTTTGACTCGATACGTTCGCCCGGTTTTCACTACCTCCACGGCATCTTGCGCGCGTACGAAATCGATAAATCGCGTAAATCCGAGCTTCTTGTGGTCGAATGTTGGGACGGATTCAATCATGCGATTTTGCAGCTTACGCAAGGAGATCGGCTCGTCGAATGATGCAACGACGGCCACCATAAGAGCTCTCAGTGCTTCCAGAGCTTTCCCTAACGCCTTTTCTCGCTGTTCCACCTGTACTTCTGCCGGCTTTGTTTTCGGCTCTACGGCCGGACTAGCGGCGGAGGTAGAAGCCGGTTCGCTGTGGTGTTCGGCTGGTTCCTGTTCAGCGGACGTTGGTGACGGTGTTTCACGCCGGGAACGCCTTTCGCGGTTATCGCCCCTGCGACGGTCTCGCCTGTCTTCCCGCTGTTTCCGCTCAGGCCTCGCCGGTCGGGCTGGGGGAGCTTCGAGGTCTATCCCGTCAACAATGGTGACGCGAGAGTGACCGCCCTTGAACCGTTGGACGTTCAGCAGATGAGGAAAGCTTTCAATGAAGCGTAAGAAGCTTTTGAAGCCATAGTTCCGTTCGCTAAAAGTGGAATCCAGCTTACGTAGTCGGTCTTTGAGCAGGGATGGCTGGAACGATGTATGGCTCTCCACTATCGCAGGCAGTACCTTGCGTATAAGTGTCTCGCCGTCGGATAGGTTGTATCCTTGAAGCCCTTCGCCGGTCAGCGTCTCGTAAAAAATGAACTCATGGCAGAGAGCGGCGAGTACTTTTGAGGCCGAGCTCTTCGCGGATATCCCGATCACTCGCTTGCCGTAGGCCCGTAACTTTCGAGCGAGCACACCGAAGTCGCTATCACCACTGACGATGACAAAAGTGTCTATCGACTTACGAAGGAACAATACCTCCATTGCCTCGACTGCAATCGCGGTATCGGTGCGATTTTTATCCTTCACTCCGTACGTCGGCAGAAACGTCATTTCCACGCCAAGCTCTAGTAGTTTGGATTGGTAGCGCTCGTATCGCCCCCAGTCTGCATACGCGCGGCGTATGAGTACGTTGCCCCGAGAGCTTAGGTGTTCGACCACAACAGCTGGATCGAAAGGACTCTTCAGACCAAGAACAATGTTCTCAAAGTCGAAAAAGACAGCGGTTTCACCGATATCATCGTCTGATGTTGCACGATGTTCGGTAGCGTCAATGGTGGGTTCTGGTTTGCGCATCCCTAAGCCTATCTCCGACAATATTTTTTTGAGCCTGTAGACAGACCCATGTGTTCCACGCGGGACCATAGACCATCCAGGCCATGGATTCACTGTATATGCGTCGAAATCTTTCACTTACCGCTGTGTATGTGCGGCTGTGGCGTTGTGTAGAAGGGCATGAGCGCGGTTATCTATCTGAAATGTAATGGATTGAGCGTTGGTCATCTTGTACGCCTGCCGGTTTGGTTGCTCCGCGGCACACACAATGACACAGTGAACCACATGACTGGTCGATTGACATGCTCCCACCCTGCATGCGCCCTCTTGAAGATAGCCTTACTGACGACAGTTTGGGGCTGCTCGGATGGCCTGCAGGATGTAGATCGCGAGGTATATATTGTCGCGGTTGAACCTAAAGTTTTCATTACCGGCGATAGCGTCATCATATATGGCCGTGGTCTTGGAGGGAGCAATGTTACCGACGGTAGAAATGATGAAACACAACCGGTAGTACTCGATGGCTCACAGTGTCGGCTGCCGCCGATAGAAGACTCCGTGCTCATCGGGGGTATCGAAGCGGATGTCTGTTATCGGGATTACGGACGAATCGATATTCGCGTGCCAGAGCTGCCTCCGGGGCCACACTATCTCGTCATTCGATCCGCAGGTCGGCTTTCAAACGCGTTTTCTGTGAACGCTGCAAGGTAGGCGGACATGGTTTACCTTCAATTAGATGAAGACTACCCAGAACTCTGGAAAATGGGTGAAATAGCATCCTTGATTCAACAAGATGGTATCGGCGTCATTCCGACCGATACCACCTATGCATACGTCTGCGATATGCGAAGCAAGTCGGCCGTAGAACGTCTTTACGCCATCAAGAAGCTGAATCCCAAAAGGCCTTTATCTATTCTTTGCCCAAACTTCAGTAGTTTGGCCAAGTATACTCGTGGTCTGTCCACCTCGTATTTTCGCGCTGTACGTCGGTGTATGCCGGGTCCCTATACATTTATATTGAAGGCAAGCGGAGAAGTGCCACGTCTCATGCTTAGGAAACGGCGGGAGATCGGTATCCGTGTTCCCGATGATGATGTTTGCCAGGCAATACTTGATGAGTTCAATTCTCCATTACTTTGTTCTAGCGTGCGTACAGAAGACGATTCTTATTGGAATGAGCCGGCGAAAATCGCGGAACGCCACGGAAAGCAGTTAGATTTTATCGTTGATGGCGGAATCCGCCTCGCGGATCCGTCTACCGTACTGGATTTGACTGGACGGGTTCCCGAGATTGTCAGAGAAGGGAAAGGCGACCTCGATGCATTTGGAGTCTTCTGATGCCCGGACTCGAAAGCTAAAGATGTTTGAACTCCGCTTTTGCTTACTACCGTACCGACATGATCCGTTAGTACACCAATTGGTCCTACCAATATGTCGATCATCGTCTTTGCCATAATATCCGTCCCTGGATGTATGTTGTTGGCTGCGGCAATACTTTGGCCGTTCGTCTCTCGATGGCTGGCAGAGCGGCATGGCTGTGCAATCCGCCCCTATCTCGACCGGCCATATCGCGTGAGTGTGGTGATTTCTGCTCGTAATGAGTCCCGTCAGTTGGGCGCAACGCTCTACCAATTAAAAGCAGTGCAAGGTCTCGATTTACACATCATAGTCGTTTCCGATGGTAGTTCAGACGACACCGTAGCGGTGGCGACTTCCGCGGGAGCCGATATAGTCTTGGACCTCGAAGTATCAATCGGTAAGACGCGCGCTCTCACCGAGGGACTTTCGCGGTGCAGATCGGACGATATTATTATTTTCATGGATGCTACGACGGTGGTGAACCAGCAGAGCCTACTTGCACTTATTTCACCGTTTTCCGATCCGACTGTCGGTGCAACGTCTGGGCTCGTTCTTTATGACTATTCGTCTTCGCCGATGGGGATTGGGTTTCGTTGGTACCAAAGTCTTATCGTTGGTAACCGTATAACTGATGGACATTGGTTTTCCTGCCCCTCCGTGAGTGGAGCGTTATGTGCTTTTCGGCCGTATTTGTGGCGTGCGGAAACACGTGCAGATATTACCCCTGATCTCGCGATTCCGTTTTGGTGCTCCCATGCAGGTCTACGTACGGTCTTGGTGACCGAGGCCGTTTGTTCGGAAGTGGCCAGAACAGAAGTGAGGTCGGTTTTTAAGGCGCGTCTTCGAATGGCGCTTCAGGCGTACGGGTTTATGAGCTACGCTTGGGCATACCGGCATGGATTAGACCGGCGTTATGCGATGGCTCTATTCGGACAGAAGATTTGTCGGTGGGCGATTCCTATCTCTACATTTATGATTCTGAGCTTTGCATCAACACTGTGGCCACAAGTGGTACTGGTGGCGTTATTGACTGTCGGGTCTACAACTCTGCTCGCTCGTTTACCTGGTGGTGGTCAATTGTTTGGCGCACCGTACTTTGTGCTTGTTGTAATAAGTGCGTACGTCGTGGGTTTATTACACTACTTAGCTGGTCGTAGGGCTATCGGTTGGGACCCCGCTCAACAACGCACTTAGGCCTTATTGCGAGCGTGGGCAGTATCGTTGGAATTTGTCTGTTTTGGTAGATATCGAGCTGGAGTTAGTAAATATCCAGGAAGCCCATAGTGCGCTGCAAAGGTAATTGGATCGTGACATCTCTCCAGCCATCGTGGCGTGGCACGCGAGCGATGAATTGTTGTTTACTCACTCCAATCCCTTGTTCTGGAAATAATGGGACATCTCGTTCGCCCTCTGCATGGATAACGATTTGGAGATCGTTTGCGCTAAGCCCTCCGTCGATTGAGATATCCACCGATATTGCATCCGCATCGGGTGACACTCGCAGTCGTATTGCGAGCTGCTTATTCTTTTCGGTGCATTGACGGATATCTGGGCCATGCCCCATGGGGAACCCAACTAACTTCAACTGAGCCACCGTGGACTGGCTCCATATGTACGGTAATGTCCATCCGCATGGGCGCCCGTTTACCTGGATTGTTTGCGGATCAAAGTTGGGTGCGTAACGCTCCAAGATTAGCGTGCGCGTACGTTGCTGCAACCGGACTTGTTCTAGAGCGCTTACCGGTATTTCGCTGCCTTGCTCTTCCGCTCGGATGCGCCAGTGTGTCTTTAGATGCTCTGAAGGTGGGGGCGTACCACGGTGGTCACGCAGGATACGCTCGAAATACCGTACGCCAGCGTTAGGTCCAAAGAAAAGCCCATGAATTCGTCCTCGCATTTGGCTCCATCGCAGTCCCCGTTCTTTTACGAAGTAACTGACAACTGCCTCTTGTTCTTCTGCGAGCAGGTAATCTAACGATTCAGCAGTCTGCAGCGTTGCACCCGCATTCGGGAGGGTGCGAAGCACAGAAACTTCAGAAGGGCCTGAGGCAATTAGCACGCCTGCTAATGCGGTGAATGTAAGCCCACGGCCAAGGACCGTTCGTCCATTTTGATGCAGCCACCGGTTCACGGTAGCGGCACCCAGTCCGGTGAGCACGAATAGTGGGATCACTACAGGTAGAAAATATCGACCGACAAGTTCGTAGGAGATCACCGAGGCAGATGCTATTGCGCCGACGAGAATTTGCACCGTGAGTACCTTGGAGAGGCGTACCCAAGCTGTCGGAGTGTCTCGTGTTGCGATTCGGGAAACGAGTACTCCCGCAGTGCCGAGTGTGATGAGCACAATAATGCAGAACCGTGTCGTGATAGGGTCAAGAAGATACCTAGGGCTCAACAGGGCGAAGAGCGTTTCCAAGAAGGTATAAAGATCGATTTCAAAAGCGCCACTGTGTCGAGCAGTGCCCATGGTTGGATCACTGAGCGATGGGATCAGATACAGCAGCAGTGGAATAGCAGTAACGCTCATAGCGATGAGCAGTGTCGTCAGACTTTTCTTTGATAGTTGTTTGCGACCCATCCAAAGCGTAGCAAGGGCAGCCGGACCAAAGACGAGTCCTAATGAGTGAAGCTGGATGAGTATGACCAACAACACACCTGATAGGGCTAAATGCAGTGTTTTACCGGTGCGTAGCCAGCTACCTGCGGCAGCTATGAGACCAAAAATTACGCCGGGCGTTGCTCCAACATGCCAAATGGTATCCACGAAAGCCGTATGTCCCGTAGACTGGGTGTACAGGAGAAGGCTTAGAAGGGCGGGTGCGGTTCCAAACTCAACTCGAGCCCATTTCCAGTAGGCCAATAAGCCGAAGACACAGATTGCAAGGTTGACCCAGTGGATGGTGAGTGGGCTTGGCTTGAGGTAAAGAAACGGCGCCATAGCTACGTGATATAGTGGTCCTAGGTCCCATCCGAGAGCCGCCACGCGGATTCCTGTATGTGGGATTACGCCCTCGTGGCTAAGCCCGTACATCAGAAATGTGTCGCGTTGGCAATCTGCTGTAAACCGCAGTTCTGCCTGCAGCAATACACCGTTTTCATAAATAAAAAGAGCGAGTAATAGCCCAATCAGGCTTGTTCCCAGCCATTGATGTGGCCGCTTCAATCCGCTTTCCGTACGATGTCACCCACCGAGATGGTTCCGCCTTCGAGCACGATTGCGCACATTCCGCCATGCCCTCGCATCGCGTTATACCCACCCGGGCCAAGCTCTTGCTCCATTCGAGAACATGGGTCGCATGGCTTGGTCCCCTCTAATAGTGCTTCGCCAATCATAAAACGTCGGCCTTTTAGGGCATTCGGATTGATCCCTGAGATCACGATGTTGCGGCGCAGACGCTCGGGGGCGATGGGAGGGACCCCACTAAATCGATGTATCGCCTCAATATGCTCTTTTGCGATGATGGTTACCTGCCGTTTTGACCGACCACTGTTGCCGTGATGGTCGCCGACCAGGCCCTTTCCAGCAACCAGCTCAACATGAGCAACGGCTACCACTGGCGCACGCGACTTCGGTGCAATGCCAATCCATTCAACTCGTCCCTCTTGGGGTATTGTAGCCATGAGCTTTGCGACGATAGATTTTGATTCTGACATAGTGGTAGCGAGTATCCGGCCGGTTCTCGTTTGTCGCAAGAGCTGGCAATATGACTTCTAGGGCTTGGTGCATTGGGAACTAAAAAATCCGACGTATTGGACCCATCAGAAGATCGTGTAAATGAACGGGGCGAGCGCGCTTGTTTCTGTAAAAGCTGCAAGCGCCCCAAGGGCTAGAAGAATGACAATCATTGGTGCCAGCCACCACTTCTTACGTATCTTCAGGTAGTCCCATACTTCCGCCCAGGTGCTTTTTGTGGTCGGCGATGGGGGAGGGAGTTCGTCGTTCATCCTATGAGCTTCCTGAAAATACTTAGCCTCTGCAAGCTGACGATGAAGTGTCATTGGTCAGCCGGGTAAATTACGTTCGATACCGGTTAGAATTCAAATCGATGGCTTGAAGGTGGACCGGATGCCTGCGGGCATAGTCTACTCATCGCAGTATCCACTGGTTGCACCTTCGGAAGCTGCACATTGGGCTTCGACTCCAGTCTCGCAGTTCTCATTGAACGGGTCGCTGGGGTCGCAAATCCAACGACATTTGGACGCAACGCAGGTGAGCCCCGGTGCGCAGTCATTGACCTGGTTGCAATCCGCCTTGTAGCCACCGTTGCCTTTGACGAGGCATGCTTCGCCGAATTCATTGGTTGGGTAGCAACCTTGCGCTTCACTTGCACAATCCTGCAGCAGGACATTGCATGAAGGTGGTGGTTCAGCCGGAGTCGTATCTTCGGCTGGGACACATGCTCCATATCCATTTCCAAGGTCTTTCACTTGAGTTTCGGACGGACAGGCGCCACTGCAGGCCGCGGGATTCTCCGTATCGGTAGAGCATAAGGTCGCACAACCTGTTTCTCCTGCCTCGCCTAGCACCGTGCAGACAAACCCCGTTGCGCAGTCTTCTGGCGCATTGCATGCATTACCTTGCTGTCCATTACCCTGAATTGTCAGACAATCCGTGGAACCATCATTCTTCAGGTAACATGCAGTACCTGCAGCACATGTGTCAGCAGAGGCGAGTGGGTCGCAATCTGATTGTGCCGCTCCACAAACGGTAGGGCGTGGCGGTGGTCCTGACATTTGCGTGCAAACCGCATTTCCCGGGCAGTCATCATTGCCAACACAAAATGCGCGGCATTCGCCCTCTACGCACACACCATTACTGCAAAATGGCCCATCGGTGTGATCACAGCTCCCACCCATGGCTACCGCACCTGCTTCGACACATCCGAGCTGTTTCTTAGTCCCTGTAAAATAGACAGTGCATATATCCTCCGAAGCACAGCCCGTAATTGGGCAGCCAGGGTATGGATTACATGTCGCACCGACCGGAGGCTGGAACTGACAATTGGCATAATCGCCCGTTGCTCCGTCCGCTCCATCCGTCTCATCAGAGCCATTGCTGCTGTCCGTGCCATCCGTATTATCGGTTTCAGTGGTACTAGAAGTGGAGTCCGCTGCGGTTTGGCCGTCTGGTGAGGTCGTTTCGGTCCCCTCGGATAAGTCTGAGGCTTCGCTACAAGCAATCAATGCCCCCGCGACAAAAAATATGAAGCAATACCGCACGCCTGACCTCCCTCACGTCTGCTTTTTTGCAATCAGAGAATATCACCACTCAAGGAATGAGATGCGAACTAAGTGAAGAAATACTCTCATCCACAGCAACATCTGCTGGGGAACGTGTCCTCTGCGATTCCGAGTGCTATACTTAACACATTAGAAAAAAAGTCGCGTTTCACCGACCAATTCGTCGTGATGAGCGCAACTGCAGTGCATAAAAATAATAGGGACTACCAGGCACATTCAACATGCAGCTCAAGCAGTACATTAAGCTCTCGCAGCAACTAAAAATGACGCCGCAATTACAGCAGGCGATAAAGTTGCTGCAGTTGTCGCGAGTCGAGCTCGAGGAGCACGTTCGCGATGAGATGCTTGAAAACCCAGTGCTTGAGGAAGCGGCTGACTCCGAAAGGGTACGAGAAGACGGTACTGAAATAGAACAAAAGCCAGAAGATTTCCCCCAATCCACCATTGATGGAGTGGCGAGGAAAGAGTCAGACGGCGCAGAGGAAAAGTCCCAGAGCGAAATGGACTGGGAACGCTTCGTCGAGGGCTATAACGAGTATTCCTACTCTCCCGGAGGTGGGGGAGTACGGATGAACTCAGACGAGCTTCCGTCGATCGACCAGACATTGTCAGAGAAGGAATCACTTTTCGACCATCTTATGTGGCAGCTGAGCCTCTCCAACTTAGATGAAGTCGAACAAGAGATCGCCGCCGACATCATTGGCAATGTGAACCAGCAGGGGTACTTCGTAAATCGCACTCTCGAAGACCTTGCGCAAGCGCATGGAGTCTCCTTCGAATATGCCGACGATGTACTCACTGCGGTGCAGGAGATGGACCCGGTTGGAGTGGCTGCACGTGATCTGAAAGAGTGCCTACTCATACAGGCACGGACCTATCACTCTGGTGATGGGACCCTACGGCGGTTTATCGAGCGGCATCTTGAAAACATGGAAAAGCGTAATTACGACGCCATCAAGCGGGATATGGACCTCTCACATGACGAACTGGTTCGACTCGCAAAGATTGTACAGAACATGGAGCCCAAGCCGGGGCGTGGGTTCAATACAGACGAGACGCATTACATTACGCCCGACGTCTATGTGCACAAGATGGGAGATGAATACGTCGTAACGCTCAATGAAGATGGATTACCGAAACTGAAAGTCAGTAACTACTATCGGAGTGCGATGACAGGTGGTAGCGGTCAAACCAAAAGCTACATTCAAGATAAGTTTCGTTCAGCAGTTTGGCTCATTCGCAGCATTCATCAACGGCAAAATACGATTCGTAAGGTCACTGAAAGCATTGTTCGGTTTCAGCGAGACTTTCTGGACCGCGGCCCGCAGCACTTGCGGCCCCTTATCTTGAGGGATGTGGCCGATGATATTGGGATGCATGAGTCGACAGTCTCGCGTGTCACAACCAACAAGTACGTTCATACACCGCAAGGCATTTACGAACTCAAATACTTTTTCAACAGTCGAATTAAGACGATGTACAGCTCGGATGATATCGCGTCGGAATCGGTGAAGATAAAAATCAAGAAGCTGATCGATGATGAAACACCAAAGAAGCCTCTAAGCGATCAAGCGATAGCAAACCTTCTGAAGCAGGAAAACATCGATATTGCGCGCAGGACGGTCGCGAAATATCGGGAGATGATGAACATCCCATCGTCATCGAAACGGAAAAAACTATTCTAGCCTGAAGTCCATATAGCGGAAGAGACGCTGAAGCGTCGAACACGGGAGTGATGTGGATACGAACCGTACTCGAACCATCATCGTAACTGGACTCAATGGTTCGGGGAAGACAACTGCGTTACGAGCTCTGGAAGATATCGGTTTTTTCCCGGTGGATAATCTTCCTGTTGCCATGCTGGCTCAGCTTATTGAGCTGTGTGCGAAAGGTGGCATCACGCAGATTGCTGTGGTCTGTGATGCGCGTGAACGTACATTGACTGCGCATTTTGAGTCGGCACTACAAGATGTCCGAAACCGGGGGCACAAGGTGGAAGTACTCTTCCTTGAAGCGGAAGATGACGTACTTGTTCGTCGTTATAAGGAAGTCCGTCGGCAACATCCTCTGCAGGAAGAAGGCGAGTCAATCAGCGAGGCAGTAGCCCGAGAGCGAGATATTCTCAGCACTCTCCGTGATGCAGCATCAGTCACTGTCGATTCTTCCTCGTATAATGTGCACGAGCTTCGGAGACGGGTGAAGTCGACCTTTGATGAATCTAGCCCGGAGGGTATGCGGGTGCGTATCGAAAGTTTTGGCTTCAAACATGGTGTCCCTGCTGAAGCGGATTATATTTTCGACGTGCGATTTTTGAAAAATCCATACTTTGAAAAAGGGCTTCGCGAGCAAAGAGGTACTGATGGTGATGTCTCAGACTTCATTGCGAAACAAGCAGACGTCCCGGAGTTACTGGAACGGATCATCAGCCTCTTAACATTTGTATTACCGCGCGCTGAGGCGGATGGGCGGTCAATGGTGACCGTTGCGGTTGGATGCACTGGTGGACATCATCGGTCAGTTGCAATCGCCCGTTGGGTAGGAGATGCCTTGAAAACTCACGGTTTTCGAGTGAGTAACTATCACCGCGATATCTCACGTTGAGCCACGGAGGGAGCATGTCTGAGAGGGCGGTGGCTGAGGTTACTATCTGCAACGAAAAGGGACTTCATGCGCGTGCGGCCAGTAAGTTCACACAGCTTGCATCTCAGTATGACTGTCGGGTTGTGGTGAGTCGCGGCACTGTGCAAGTAAACGGCAAAAGTATCATGAACTTGCTTCTACTCGCGGCAGCACAAGGTTCCACACTTCGCATTGAGGTGCATGGTACAGCGTCTGAGTCGTGCCTTCGGGAACTGGTGAACTTGGTGTCATCTGGATTTGGAGAGGCTGTTTGACTCCAATCGATCGGCTAGGCCCCGTTGTGGAAGGGGTTGGTGCATCCCCTGGTATGGTCTTCGGCCGCGCTGTGGTTTTGGACCGCGGCCGCGCAACGTATCCTAAAACGCACGTTGAGGAAGAAGCTACGACGAGTGAATGTCGTCGCTTGGACCATGCAGTTGCGGCCTCTGTACAGCAGCTTCGGCGTTTGAAGTCCAGGGTAGGCGGAACGCAGTTCGCAGAGCATACGAAGATTTTGGAAGCGCATGAGCTCATGCTGCAAGATGACCTGCTTATCGACGGCACGAAGGCCCAGATTCGTACAGAGCGGATTAACGCCGAATGGGCGTTGCAACGGACGCTGAACCAGATTGCGGATTTTTTTAGCGATTTAGATGATGAGTACATCCGAGAAAGAGCCACCGATGTAGAAACTGTCGGCGAACGGATCATGAGAAATCTCACTGGTGAGCATTTCGAGTCGTTAGTTGAGCTTCTGACGCGAGTAAAGGAGCCTAGTATCCTTGTAGCGGAGCGACTTACGCCGGCAGATGCAGTGCAGTTGTTCGACACAAATATAGTCGGTTTCTGTATCGATGAAGGCACGCGAACGACGCATACAGCGATTGCAGCCCGAAGTCTTGAGATCCCAGCAGTCGTAGGTGCCCCTGGACTTGCTGAGCATATTGGTACGGGCGACCAGATAATTGTGGATGGTGATGCTGGTGAGGTAGTTATCCGTCCCAGCCAGTCGCAAATTCGTAAGTATACGGTACGGGACGAAGAGCTAAGGGCTGTCCGCGATCGCCTAGATCAAAAGCGTTCGCCATCGGCAGCCACGAGTGATGGGTTTGAAGTCGTCCTATCTGCGAACATCGACCTGACGCCGGAATTAGATGCTGCGGTAGCTCGGGGAGCGCAGGGAGTTGGTCTTTTTCGTACGGAGTACCTATTTATGAACCGTACGGATCTTCCATCTGAGGATGAACAATTCGAGGCCTATAGAGAAGTGTTAGAGCGCGCTGCTCCGTATCCGGCGACAATACGTACAGTCGATATCGGTGGCGATAAACTTGAATTACCGAAGTCGACTGGGCGAGCCCTAAATCCATTTTTTGGAATGCGGGCACTGCGATATTGTTTGAAAGAACGTTCGCTTTTCAAGACTCAGATTCGAGCACTGCTGCGAGCAAGTGCCTTCGGACGTTTACGCCTGTTACTGCCTTTCGTCACTGACGTCTTAGAGGTTCGTGAATCAAAGCGAATTATTCGCGAGGTTGAAGTTGAATTACAAGGACAGGGATTTTCCGTCTCAGACTCAATTGAGTTAGGCGTATTAATCGAAATTCCTGCGGCGGCTCTGATAGCCGATGTACTTGCTAGGGAAGTAGACTTCTTCAGCGTTGGTACGAACGATTTGATCCAGTACACGTTGGCTGCAGCACGAGACATCGCAGAACTCAGGTATCTCTATCATCCGCTGCATCCCGCAGTTTTACGAGTTCTGCGTCTGACCAGTGATGCCGCTCATCGAGAAGGAATACGGCTCTGTATGTGCGGTGAAATGGCGGGAGAACCGCTATATACCGTAGTACTGTTGGGGTATCGGTTCCATGAATTATCGATGACTCCATCCAGCCTTCCTGTAGTACGTGAGATCATTCGGCGTTCTACATTGAGTGAGGCTCGAGCTCTTGCCGACAAGGTCCAATACTTTGGTACTTACGCCGAAGTGAATGGTGATGTGAGACGCTACATGGATGCACATTTCCCGGACTTGATTCCGCTACTATCTGGTGACTAATTATCATGGTCCTGCAGATGACGGGTTCCCCGCTTACCAGCTCAGCTGGTATGGTTCTGTCTAAGGAATAGGAGTAGGTCGTCGAGATGGCTGTCAGTTACTACCGAATTCTCGGAGTGGCCCCCACTGCGGAGCATGCTGAACTGAAAAAAGCGTATCGCGAGTTGGCCCGTCGTTTCCATCCGGACCGTAATCAAGGACATCCGCTCGCTGAAAGTCGTTTCAGGCTCATTTCAGAAGCGTGGTCTGTTCTCGGTGAGACAGATGACCGACGCAAGTATGACCAGTTCGGTCCGGTTGGTTTGATGAGAGGACGGGCACGTCCCGGAGTTGCAGGAAGTGTTGAGCGCCTCGTGACCAACTTGGAGTCTTTCGTCGACTCCCGCATGAAACGGACACCGAAGCGAGGCAAAGACCGGCGTCGTCAGATTCAAATAAGTCTCTCCCAAGCAGTATATGGGGGAGAAATAGGCATCGACGTGGTCCGTAGAGAAAAGTGTCCTGACTGCTCAGGTCTTGGATGCGAGCCAGGGACGTATTACGACCCATGTCATGTGTGTGATGGTCACGGGGTCGTGAAGTCTGGAAACGGTCTCCTGGCGGTAACCGAAGAGTGTCCATTTTGTGGTGGATTAGGGAAGTTAGCTCAGTCTCCGTGCCAGAGTTGTGGTGGTGTAGGAGAACGTGATGTAAGCCGTCATGTTACGCTTGATATTCCCGCTGGCGTACAGACTGGACGTCGCCTTGCCCTGCGCGGATACGGCGAACCAGGACAGTCTGGCGGGCAGGATGGCGACTTATTTGTCGAGCTGACAGTGCAGCCACATCCTCATTATCAGCGTAATGGAGATGACCTCACCTGTATCTTACCCATACGTCTTTCGGAAGCGGTACTTGGTGGCCAAGCCGCAGTACCACTTCTGGATTCCGGCGCAGTGACAATTCGTATACCAGCGGGCAGCCAAAGCGGTCAGACTCTACGATTGAGGGGCCGTGGTGGAAAACGGTCTAATGGGTCGTCAGGTGACCTCTTTGTGGAGCTGCGCATAGAGACACCTGTTGTAGATGAAACAAAAATTCGTTCCGTCCTTGCATCGCTCGATCAGCTTTCAAAGTATCCCAAGCGTGCTGCGCTCCAAGAGGCTATTGATACCGCAAAGCCAGACGTATGAGCCGAGCTGTAGAGGGGTGTCGTTATGTTGTACGAGGAGGGTAAGTGAAGGAGCAATGCCTCTCAGACATCGGTGAAGCGGCAGTCATCCAGTACCTCGGGATGCGCTTCGGTCGTGCCATTGATGGTGGGATAGGCATCGGTGATGATGGTGCAGTTTTTTCTCACGCGAACCCAGTGGTTATAGTCGCAGACGCAATGGTGGAGTCCGTGCATTTTGATCGCGAGTTCTCTCCCGCTTGGAGTACTGGTTACAAGCTGGTCGCGGTAAATGTTAGCGATATTGCAGCCATGGGTGGGCGCCCAACGAAAGGCTTATTTACGCTCAGTGCGCCGAGAAATCTTCCGTGGGCTTGGACGCGAAAGCTGATTGATGGGGTAGCGGATGCTTCCAGTCAGTTTGGAATGTCTATCGTTGGAGGAGATGTGACCGGCAGTCCAGGTTCTATTTCACTAAGCCTCACTGTTCTGGGAGAGCTGATAGCCGAAAAGCCCTTGCGCCGTGATGCGGCCAAGCCAGGCGACACAGTGTATGTCACCGGCTCATTAGGTTCTGCGGCGTTGGGTCTGAAGGCGCTAACATCAAGGTCTCCAGCGCCCGAACTAGTACAATCCTCTGTCGCTTCATTGCACCAACCTACCCCGCGCCTGGACGCCGCTGAAGCCTTAGCACGTTGGAAGCATTGTCTTTGTGCCATGGACATATCTGACGGCCTGTATCATGACGCCCCGCGACTGGCCCGGGCTAGCGGGGTCAATCTGACCATTAACTTAGATACGCTGCCGATGAGTGATGACGTTATTAAATACGCAGAGCAGCCAGGTGTTTTTGCCGTCACGGGCGGGGAAGATTATGAGTTATTATTCACTAGCCCGGTGGCGCCACCGATTGCATCGACGGCTATTGGTGCGGTTACCGCCGGGGCCGGACTAGTTGAGTATAGAAGACAGGGGAAGTTAGTTCAGATTGATGCCGCTGGGTTTGGTCACTTCAGTGCGTAGGTCAAGTGTCCCTGTTTTCTAGCCGACGTCTCGATACATGACGTCAGCTATTCGGTAAGCGCTTTTCTCCAAGTTGCCGATAGCTTGTTCAAGAAGGAACAAATCAGAGCCTTCCATCGCTTCTCGACACTGTTCCATATCCCGCCGGATTTGGTCGATTTCATCGTCGGTAAGATAGCTCTTGAACTCTTGAAGCGAGCGCTCTGTTGTATAGATAAGTCCGTCGCCTTTGTTGCGAAGGTTGGCAAACTCTTTCTTCTCAGCGTCTGTAGATTGGTAGCTACTCGCCTCTGAAATGAGTCGGTCGATGGCTGCTTCAGATAAGCCCGACGCTGCTCGGACGCGTATTCGTTTTTCGTTACCTGTTCCTAAGTCACGCGCCGAAACCGACAGGATACCGTTGGCGTCTACATCGAAGTTGACTTCAATCTTGGGTACGCCTCGGCGTGCTGGTGGTATATCGAGTAACTCGAAGCGAGCGAGACTTTTGTTATCTCGCGCCATAGGGCGTTCACCCTGGAGTACATGGATGTTGACCAGTGGCTGATAGTCTTCCGCCGTGGTGAATACCTCGGTGATGCTCGTTGGAATGGTGCGGTTACGTTCGATTAGCCGCGTAAAAATACCACCTTGGGTTTCGATACCAAGCGATAGCGGAATGACATCAAGTAGTAGAACATCGTCCACATCACCTTGAATAATACCGGCTTGGATTGATGCGCCGATGGCGACAGCCTCATCAGGGTTGACCTCGCGCTGCGGTGGTCGACCGAAGAACTCCGACACCATTTTTTGCACCATCGGCATTTTGGTAGAGCCACCGACAAGGATGACTTCAACGATATCGCCAGTGTCAGTCGACGCATCCTTCAATGCCTCGCGACAATGCGAAAGAGTACGCTCGATTAGCGGGCGAACCAGGTCTTCCAATTCGGTGCGAGTCAGCGAAAGCTGCAAGTGTTTCGGTCCGGAGTCATCCGCATATAGAAAGGGGAGGTTGACGTCGGTTTCTTCGAGCGACGATAGCTCTAGCTTTGCTTTTTCAGCGGCTTCATTCAGACGCTGAAGTGCTATCGGATCGGTTCGCAGGTCGACCGCGTTTTCTGCTTCAAAATCCCGTACGATTCGTTCGATGATAAGCGCATCGATGTCTTCGCCGCCTAGGAATGTATCACCGTGTGTCGCGAGTACGTGGAACACGCCTTCGCCGATATCTAGAATTGAGATATCGAAGGTACCACCGCCCAGGTCATATACCGCCACGCGGCCGGTTGTGTCCTGATTCAACCCGTAGGCCAATGCAGCTGCGGTAGGCTCATTGATGATCCGGAGAACATTCAGACCGGCGATGCGCCCTGCGTCTCTGGTGGCCTGTCGCTGACTGTCGTCGAAGTATGCTGGGACCGTGATTACCGCATCCTCGATCGGCTCGCCGAGGTAGTCTTCCGCGTATGCTTTCATCTGGCCGAGAATGTAGGAGGACAACTCAGATGGTGAGTATGTCCGATCCATGACCTCTACTGCAGCATCCCCATTCGACGCGTTGGAAATCGTATACGGATAGGCTTTCGTCGCGCGCTGTACCTCGGGGTGTTGGTATTTTTGTCCAACGAGCCGTTTAACGGACGAAACAGTGTTGGTTGGATTTGTCACCGCTTGCCGTTTCGCGATGTGTCCAACGAGCCGGTCCCCTTGTTCTGTGAACGCCACGAGGGACGGCGTAGTCCTGCTACCCTCTGCAGAAGGGATGACCACGGGGCTGCCAGCCTCCATGATAACTACACAGGAGTTAGTGGTACCGAGGTCGATTCCGATTGCTTTTCCCATCTTTTACCCATACGCCTGATAAGAACACATCAAAACACTAACGGTAGTATCGAAGCACTGTCAGCGTTTCTATACACATTTTCCGTTATACCTTCCCAGTACCACTTTTCGCAAGAAGCTCCTGCATATGCATATGCATGGGCCGCATTATCCACGTCTGACGATCCGGAGATATTGAGGCGGTGGTAAGTTACAGGACAGCTTCGGGGACGAACACGATGTCGCCGGGGCGTAAAAGGAAGTTTTGTGACCCGTTATCAGCAACAATATTTCGTACTGGTATGCGGATGTGGCGCTTGTTTGAACCATCTTCTCGAGTAACGGTTACGTAGTTGTCTTCGGCTAGTCCCGTAAAGCCACCAGCCAGCGCGATTGCTTGAACCACATTCATGCTCTCTTGATAGGAAAACATACCCGGCTTTTTTACTTGGCCGAGAACGAATACCTTTTTGGAGTTAAACTGTTTTACGTACACAGTGACATGGGGCTGTAATAGGTAGCCATCCAGTAGCTTTACACGGACTCGGTCCGCAATCTGGTTAGATGTGAGACCTGTTACGCGAATTCGGCCAACTAAAGGAAAGTCGATGTCTCCAGTCGCTGAGACGCGGTGTACGCCGGTGAGGTCTCCATGCCCATGCACGCGGATTTCGAAGATGTCACCAGGACCAAGTGCAGCGGCTTTGATGTATTCGCTCGTGTCAAACTGAATGTTTTGGTAATCCGGGGTCGCTGTTGGGCGGCATGAGCTGAGGGCCAACAGAACTACGAACGTAAATCGTACCATTCGAGACCTATCGCCTCCCACGATGCACTTGGCATCGAAAACATCTAATAGCGGATATTGACTGACCCGTAGACTTGATGGCGGATAAACGCGCCATAGTCTCGTGGCCGTTCCGCTAGTGATAAGTTCTCGGTAAAGTAGTTACTCAGAACAGCCATAACTTCATAGCCAACGGAAACACCGACCCAGCGGGCAATATCGACGTCTACTCGGACATTGCCGCGTATCACTTGGTCTCGGCGTTCTTTGTGACTGACGAATACTTGAGATACGCCTAAAGCGGCTGGGTCGTATTCAGCGTAGTCGACCAGTGAGTAGGCAGCCATGCCGTCAATACGGACACGCTGGGCCAAGTCAAACTGTGTCCGGAGGTAGGTACGGTTTTCTACAAAGAAGTTACCCAGGAATGAGGTCTGGCTGTAATCGCGCAAATACCCTGCGGCCAAAAGTATCCCGTTAGTGATCTTATATCCGAGCTCCACATGGCCGATCACATGTTCGAATGATGGCCCTTCATCATGAAGTGAGTTCCCGTATCCCACTTTGATAAGTGTCGTTAGTTTCTTAGTCCAGAAACCAGATAGACCAGCCCAAACACGCAGTGCTTTGTTATCAACGAACTGGCCTTGACCGTATGGTTCGGAATCCCAGTCTTTCATGGCTAAGGTGGCTTCGAGAATGGCGAAGGTCTTGGGGTAAAAACGCCACGTGCTCTTGAACGTAATGTTATGCGATTGCCAGTTTAGATTGGTTGTATCGTCGAAAATATGAAGCAGATAGGCATATCCCAATGCGATATCTAATGCCTTACCGCCAGGGTGAATGGCGAAACGGACACCCGCCCGGTTGGCATTGACGTTGAATGTTTTATCACTGGATACATTTTGCGATTGCAGCGAGCGTCGAAAGGTGTCCAACAACGTGATTGTCACAGGGCTATTCGGGAGGATGTCCAATCGTAAGTCGGCGTTCCCCCCGACATTATTTTGGCCCTTTACGGCTCTGTCTTCTGAGACGTATACCCGAGCATCTCCCAATAAACCGAAAGTGAAAGCCAGCTTGTTGGGGCGTAGGTTGGATATTGCGAGACCTGGAAGGAACCGAAACAGCGCTGCACTGGTTAGCTCAGTCGCATCCTGGGCATCTTGCTGAAATACATTGGAATCCCAACGAGATTCCACGAATAGCGTTGGCCACAGAACGATATTACCCAGGCGGACTCCGCGTTCTCGTTCAGTGCGCAATCGCACTCCCCCTTGGTCGAGGAAGCCTTGCGTTCCGTCATTGGTCTCTACGTACGGCACGGGCGGTCGAAGGGGAGGCTCATCCGCGTGCGCAGCAACGGACGCGAAGACAAACAGAAAAAATGCACAGAACGACGTCCGAAATCTGCATGCGATTGGTGGTCTAAACGCGGCGCTGAACCACGAAGTGGTTGTGCGTAACGTTGATGCCTTTGCGGCTGGCTGGGTAGAAGTGTGTATCAATTGTTCTGCTTAGCGGCAGCCTAGAAAAAGGGTGATGCCGAAGGTGGACGCGCGGCGTCGATATTGACTAAATCGATAAGGTTATTTTGCCGGACAGGATCTTCATTCGGAAGGTCTGGATCCGTTCGCGTGTCGATCTGAGGTCGCCCGTCGACCGAGCCTCCTTCGTCATCTATACCTCCAGCGGTTTGGATACGGGCCGCCAGCTCGCCCACCATTTTTTCGTGCGCTACACCAATCTTTACAAAGTGATGTTCTGCTGAGTTTCGCTCGTCCCGTGCGACTGCCTCTTGGAGCGAAATGAAGTGCTTTTCGTTTAGGAATAGCAGCCCTTTGATCAGACTAAGGACCTCGTTGATTTGATTTAGTTTCGCTATTTGCTGTGCTGCTCTGGCTTTTTTGAGCTCTGCAAACGCCAGTTCACGCACATTCTTCATCTCTGTCATGTAGCGCTGGGCGGTGTCTACCATCGCCTGAAGGGTCATGTCACTGGGACCTTTTTGCTGTGCAAAAGAAGTGCCCGCAAGAGCGACCGCACACAACAGACCTGTGAACACGACCTGTACGAGATGACGTCGGTTGCTCCTGCGTCTAGAGCGAGTAGGCGTTTTGCCTGTCTTTCTGTCTCGAATCATCGCTCCCTCACTTTCGCAACCAAACACTACATACGGACAATTGGTGTCCGAGCTTTACCGCAAATTCAAATGCCATCGGCAGGTTGCTTTGAAGCAAGCCCGCATTGTGCCACTCAGTGCATCCGCTGGCAACGGTTAGTGGCATCGTGTCACCTGCTCTACAGATGACTGTTTTCGTTCGGCAATTCTAACCATCGTGCCGTGTAAACCTTTGTGTCTTAGCCTTTGGATAAGACGATCGGATACGTAAAGGTTTTGCTTCCCCCTTCGGGTGAAGCAAATTTCCATCGTTTCACTTTCCTCAAAATGCAGCTTCCAACCGCAGAGTCGCCGGTACTATTTTTTGCAACACTAATGTTAGTGATCCTACCGGCGGTTCCGATCGTAAATCTCAGCGTAATTTTCCCGGATAGATTCGGATTTACCTTTAGGCGCGATTCGTAGCACGACCGGAACGCGCTCGATCGACGGCGGAAGACCTTGCTAACCTGGGCACCATCAAGCCGCCCAATACCGCCCGTTGCTCTGGGACCCCGGAGACCTACCCGTGCTTTAACCCGGCGCTCTTTTTTTGCTTTGGCTACTTTCCTCCCGCTCGATTTGACGTCGCCGGTCAGGTTTCCTTTGCCACGTTCAGCAGCGTCGAGACCTTTTAGCCGGGCGTCACCAGCGCCATCCGCAAGTTTTGGGCCACCTCGGAAGCCAACCGATTCATCTGCACTATCCGCAACCTTGATTCCGCCGGGATCGAACGCAGTTGCAATACGCTCCTGGTGACCGTTTTTTAGTGTATCTGGTCCCGCATTGCCGCCAGGGCCAGCGGCGGTAACGAATTTGAGAAGCGTGGCCTTCCGCACTTTCTCGCGCTTCTTAGCGTCGTTTTTAGCAACCTTCTTTTGCTTTTTTTCAGGTGCTTTGGGCTTTTCTAGTCGCTTGGGCGCCGGCTTTCTTTTTGGCTTCGGTGGTTCTGGTACGGGCGGTGGTTCTACTTCCGCGTCCGAGTCGTCCTCTTCATCGGGTTCCGGCTCTTCTTCCTCTTGCTCCTTCTTTTCAGGCTCTTCCTCTTCTTCTTTCTCCTGGCCCAGGATTTCGACGTCTACCTTCAGCTGTTCCACATACCGATTTAATTTTTTGATCTTGTCGGGTGGTGTTTGAAAGACCAGAGAAAGCGCCACAAAACCCACTTGAAAGATTAGAGATGCCAGCAAAGAAAATAGAAAGGAGGACTCCGCCATAATCGATTGGCTAAGTCCGCCACGCGCCGCTGCCGGCAATTGTGGTTTTGGTACGGCTGGTGGTGCGGGCACGAACTGAAAGAGAATCGCGATATCTCCGAGGACCACTTTTCCTCGGTTTTGCTCCGTTAGCGGTAGGAGCTTCACGCCACCTTTTTCGATGACATTGCTGTGTAACTGCAGTGCTTCAAGCGGATGTACTTTATTGTCGTAGGATATCCGGCCACGGAGTCCTTCGCTGAGGATGAGTTGATAGTTGCCGTTTTTTACCTCGAAGAGCTGCAGATGATGCGGCAGCTTACTTATCGGCACGTAGAACGTATTTTTCGGCGACTGACCGACGGAGATGCGCTCTCTGCGGCGCATAAGTCGCTCTTCGACGATCTTCCCGCCTTGAATAATTCCTATTCGTAGGATTTTGGCATCAGCCTTCGCCATGCTCTCGCTCCTGCGGCCAAGTCATCCGCTATCTCAAAGTCCGCCTTAGGCGGCTCCACAAATGCATGCGTACCTTCCGTTCGTCATGCGCTGAAACCTAGCTACGTTGTACATAACGCGTTCCGTTTGTGGCCGCATCATATAGCTCCCGTACCATCGGCACATTACTGTCGCAACATTACCAAGATGTCGAGCTTGGCTCGAATTTTTGTTGGCAATCGAGAGGTTTAGCCACTTTTTTCACCAAATGCGCTCCTGCTGATGCCCTTTGATAGATCGGACGCTCGATACAAGCGAAAAGTTCACAGAAGAACGTGCGGAAAGCAGCACAGAATATGCATCAGACGTTTTCCAACGGTGATTACTATCTGCTGAGCACGTTTTCACTACTGTAGACACAAAAAAAGCGCCGCACTCTCTAAGCACGACGCTCATGTTGTTCCGGTGCGGAGCGTATTGCGCCGAACTGGCTGTTAGCCACCACCCGTTGCGTAGACGACGGCGAAGCGTACGTCATGCAATTCGGCCATCGCCGTCGTATAGACCACTTCCGCAAGGAGTCGATACGGGATGTCACGGTCGCATATAATCGTTGCAACACCTTGATTTGCTTCGTACTTTTTCCGAACGTCTTCGGGCATCGACATGTTCTGGTCTTTCAGCTTTTTGACGGCTTTCGCAATTGACTCCTTTAGCGGCACGATAAGTAATGACTCTGACTTACCGTGCTCTTTGTTCATATCGTCAATGCGAAACGTTGCCTCGGGACGTTCGTAGTCTTCTTCCTCGCAGGGACGTCCTTGGTACCGGCATTGAACGGGTAGCGCCTTCTTGCCGTCTACCAGGATCTCTTTTTTGTTGACCTGTAGCGGGATGGTGTAGACGGCCGGGAAGTTCATGCTCGAACGGGCCAGTTTGAGGATGTTGCTTTCCTTAATGGCTAGCGGATCCGACGATACGGACACCAGAAGAAACACCAAAAGGATGGTCATAATGTCCATCATTGAGTTGATGTTCAGGTCGCCGGATTCATCTTTCCGTCGAGGCTTTGATTTGCGCTTCGCCATCCGAGCAGCCATTGCCTGCAGGTCTTCTTCACTTAGCGTCGCGTTGTTTTTTTCTTCTGACATCAGCGCTACTCCGTCATTGCGAAGACAACCTGCGGGAACAGCTCCACGCAGAGGAATTGTGGGTCATCCATTCCAGGAACTTTCGTGGCCTCTTTTTGAAGCTTGGGATCTGCAGCCATCCACTCGTCGAGTGTTTGGTAATTGTCCTGAGCCTTTCGGCACTTCACAGCGTCCATGGTCCTAGATACGACTTCCCAAGACACACCAGAATCAGCGGTGAGATTGACTCGCTTCTCCGGCTTTTCGGGTGTCGAGAACTTTATCTTTTTTGCCACTAAGTCGTTGTACAGAGCGGCAAAGTCATAGCAAAAACATCCTTGGGCTCGAGGAAAACAACCGGGAGTCCGGTCTGATTTCTGGTCGCCTGGATCACCGCACGCTTCATCTTTCGATTGGATCATCGGGATGAGTGGTGTGCTTTGCTGCTCGGTCATCAGCGTTTCATCCCAGGTAAGCATGAAGCCCTTATCCTTTCGGATGATGACGGTGAGATTGAGAGGCTTTTCTTTTTGTTCCTCTTTCGCCTTCTTAGCACCGGTACCGCGCCGCGGAGCCGTGACGCGTTGCACCTTGATTTGGTGGAAGGTGAACATATAAATGAGCATCGGCACCAAAATGACCATGATAGCCATAATCGGCACGAGATTTAGCTCGGGTGTTTCACCTGGATCTCGATTCTTTCTCGCCACGTCCCGCTACCTCCTGAGTCAGCACGAACCTCTGAACAAACTCCGCTGGCCCTCCACCAGGAGTACACATCATTCGAACAACAATGCGCACTCGCCGGAATGGAAAGCCGCCGTAGCTTAGCTGTTAGCGCCGCTTTTGCCGCGCTGAATCAGCAGGTTCTCGAGCTTCACAGAGTACTGGTCGATTTCGTCAATGATCTTCTTTGTCACGTTGCTCAGGAAGATGTGAGCAGACAGGCAAGGAACAGCGACGATTAGCCCGAACGCAGTGGTGTACATAGCGGTCGAGATGTTTTTACCGAGTGCCTCTTGACGTTTATCTGCAGCCGCTTGGTCTAGTGCGTTGAACGCACCAATCATACCGAAGATGGTACCGAGTAGGCCGAGCAGCGTCGCAACGTTTGCGATTGCAGCGAGCGAATTCGTACGTTTTTGAATCTGCGGAATCACATCTAACGTTGCCTCTTCGATGGCGTTAGAAATTTCGATTTCGCTTTTATTCGCCCGTGTAAGCCCCGCTTTGATGACCTTAGCCAATGCGGCGGAAGGCGCAGCGTTGCAAAGCTTGATTGCACGGTCGATGTTATTCGCCATGACAAGCTTCTGAATCTGTCCCATGAACGCCGCTGCATTGATGTTGTACTTGAAGTACAAAAAGATGAAGCGCTCGATAATCACACCGAGACCAATAACGCTCATGAAAAGGATGGGATGCATCCAGAACCCACCGTTCGAGTAGAACTCAGCAATCACACCCATTTAAACCGTCCTCCGTAGGGTGACAGGGCCATTGGAGAAAACACTCTCGTTTGCTCTCGGCCGACTCACAAATCCAGGGCTTGTTCGCTCACAACCCCATAAAAATCTTCAAGAATCTGCTTTGTTTATAGTTAAGCAGCCAGAAGTATTTAGCATCCCCGCGAAACGGGGATCCACTATTTTCTTCCGCAGGGCAGGATTTTGCACCCGTTCCGCGGTAGCCCCCAAAAAAATTAGGGGCAAAAAGCCCTTAAAAAGGGGCTTTTTCGACACTCTTTATGATGAGGGGAAGGAAACTTTTCTTAGGCTCCAAACCCTCAAAACTCAATTCGCTTCGCTGAAGAATGTAGAACGCTTCAGGTTTTTGAATTCGTCCTTCGACCTTAATTGTGTCGATGCGAA
>PKDL01000557.1 GCA_002863065.1 Pseudomonadota bacterium | reverse complement strand
GATGGGTTCAGGCTCCGCGATAGGTTCTGGTTCCGTGATGGGTTCAGGCTCCGCGATAGGTTCTGGTTCCGTGATGGGTTCAGGCTCCGCGATGGGTTCTGGTTCCGCGATAGGTTCTGGTTCCGTGATGGGTTCTTCAGGGGCATCAGGTTTTGGAAGCATATCCGTCGGTGTTGTATTGACTGAAGCTGGTAGCGGGGCGGCGGTCGTAAGCGGTTCAGTTCGTACTGCCGGTGGCTCGGTCAGACTAGCAGGTGGTGCGGTTGGTGACGGTAGAACGACCGGTATGGGGGCGCCCGTTCCTCGCCCCACCCCTGAGCCTTCGGGCTCTTTTGGTGCCATCGCAATGTCTCGTGTTCCAGTTCCGATGGGTTTTGCATCCGCTGCGAGCATGTCCACAACTCGCGTTGGTAAGGGAGTGCTAAGCCGAGGCGCTGAAACCGTTAGTTTTTGTATGATGATGGGCTCAGGTACCACTAACTTCGCGCTATTGATTTGTTGCGGCTCTGAGTCTTTTTCCGGAGTCGGGGCAACGCCCGCGTAGATACTGGTTGTGCGGCCGGGGTGTACTTGTACCGATTGCCTCCAAATGTTTTGTCCATCCATTACGACGGTAATTGCATGTTGTCCCGCGGGGACTGATAGTCCGGTGATGGGTGTCTGCCCGACCGATGCTCCGTTCAATGTAACTTCGGCCTTTGCGACCCGAGCGAACACTTCGATGCGTCCCGCTGCAACATGGGGCTGTAGCGTTGCGTTTATGCTTTGATGCTCCCCCGCCTTAATCTCAGCGATGTAGGTCCGAGACGCCAGCCCCGGATAGTGGATTCGAATCGTGTGTTTTCCAGCATCTAGCCAGGTCCTTATGGGAGCTTTTTGGCAATTTGAATGGTCTTCCCCGATGCAAACTTCGGATTCTTGCGGGTTGGTTGAAATTCTAACTTCCGCCGAGGTTTTGTCCATGTGGGTGCGTACACGGTTCAATGCGTCTCTTGCTGTGGTTCGCCCCACAGCTGATCGGCTCACAGAAAAGTATTTTTCGAGTATCAGAAGGGCCTGCTGATGGTCCCCAAAACGCTCAAATCGTGTTGCTGCCTCCAGCAGTACGGATTCGTCGGGAAATGCTTCGTACGCTTCTAGGAGCGTTTCGGCTGCTCTATCCAACCTATCCAAGCTAGCGTACAGGTCCGCTTGGACACACAGCTTCCGGAAACGGTCATATCCCCGTTCAGCAACTGCTGCTTGGCATAGCAACGTGGCCAATATGAAGGCTATCGTCGAGCGCACATCCACCTCACTTTGACGCATTATCGTATCGTTTAGCACTACTCCTAAGCAAACTCGGACATATTTGGTTTTTGATCTTCTTCGATTGTACTCTGTTTAGCGTGCAGTTGCCCGTTTACAGCTTTTAGAAAAATAATGAGATTGTGGGTATTCTGAAACTAATGCGTTCAAAAGTGCGACAAATCTGTGCAATTAGCTTTTTGGCCATGGGGGTATTTCAGGTATCTGCGGAGACGCGTGGTGCCAGCACGAACTATATCTGTCCGTTGGATGGAGAGGTTGTGACATTTCGCCCCGTGAAGTCCCGACTTGTGGCCCCTTTTACCTCGACAGGTAAGGGAGTGATGCCCCCGGTTCTTCATGAGTGTAGTCGTTGTGGTTACGTTGCAGATACCGCGGAATGGCATTCCCCTCCCAAAATGAGTCTTTGGCGTCGCATTCATATTCTGATGTGGCTTACTCAGGCAGCGAATGAGTTATCTACGGTGGAGCGATGGGCTGCTTTAGCTGGCAAAATGTCACTATCGGCGGCGCGTCGCGGAGCACGCTACCTGATGGCGGCAAATGCGTTGCCTCAGCGGTCGACGAGGCTTCTGCAGCATGCAGAAAAAGCCTTTCGTGACGGGCATGACCTCTGGTCTGTTTATTTTCAGGCCGAATTGAAGCGGCAGCGGGGCGACTCGAGTGCTTGGGCGCAGTTTGCTCGATTACGGCAGTCCGCTCCGAGTCATAGTGTCGTGGGCCGTTGGGCTCGTGAGCGACTTAAGAATCGCTAACGCTCACGTTACGGTCCAGAAACGCAGAATCCGTTGTAACAGAGTTGGCCGCCCTCACATTCCACGCCTAGGCATCCGAGGAAACCTTGGCACCCGTACGCTATCGGTGGCACACAAGCTTCTTGTACACAGTCGGTTCCATTCGGGCAGTTGTCCGTACTATCACATGTTCGGGAGCATATTTTTCCGATGTCTTCGCTTTCTACACAAAGTCCGGATCGACACTGTCCGTCAGTCTCACATTGTTCACAAAAGTCGAGCGGACGCGCTCCGCATTTCGGTGTGGGGACACCGGCTATTACGGGCAAGCAGAAGTTTCCTGGAAGATTTTCAGCTTTGCCGCACCCCATGCCGTCGTATTCACAATCTGCACTGCTATCGCACGGCTTCGCGCAAAACGTGATGTCACCATATGGCTCAATGCATGTGCGACCTTCGATACAGTCGCCGGACCCCTGACAAGGCGCGCAATCTAGGCCATCAGATTCGCAAATCCCAGCGGTTGGCGCGCAATAAAAACTATTCGTTTCGTTACCGAATTGCTTACAGTAGCTACGACCGACACATACATTCGACCCCACATACTCACATCGACTGGTGCAAAACCCCAAACCGCGCACGTCATCTTTACAGAACTTACCCTCGCCACAGTCCATATCGGAATCGCATGGTGTACAGAACGCTTGAGGTGGCAGGGATGTCCCATCCGTGCTTGTACCACCTTCGTCAGTACCGTCGTCTATTCCGCTGGTTGACTCGTTGTCAGAACCATCTGCCGAATCGGAAGCGTCGTCAGATGCAGTCGTGCCGTTGCCATCGCTAGCCGGTTCGGTGGAGTTGTCATCGGAGGAACACGCAGAAACAAACAGGGCCGCAGTCGCAGCTAATATCAACAATCGCATTCCAGGACGATACTCAGTACCCGTGTCAGCAATCAAGAGGCACTTCGGTCGGATAGTCAGAATTTTCGGTCGTGGCGCAAAGGCGCCACGAGTGTGAACGTGCTGCCACAATGTCGGACACACTTGTCATATCTGCCGACAGGGTGTCAGAAAATAAGTCAATCATATGACAGCGGTGCTGGTGTCGCTCGTTATTCGCTCAAGTCTTTTTTTTGATATAAACATCGTGATAACAGCTACTTGTGCCAGGTCTTGTTTTTTTAAGGCGTTGTCTTCGCAAACATTGGGTTATTGGCATGTCATTTGCTTGTGTTAGAAAGTGTTACCTCGATGAAGGCGCTACACCCTCTCTCTCCTATGCCCAAATCAGCGCCTCCATCACCGCCCTCTATTTGCCTCACCTTGCGTCCGGGCCCCACGATGGGGCCCGGGCCCTGCCAAACTAACAGTCCACTTGCTCATCGTCGTGAACAGAGATGTAATCAGGTTGTGAGCTATCCCCTAACGCCAAGTTATAAGCGTATATTATGTGCCGCATCTATTCTGCTTTGCTCGGTACACTTGACGGGGTGCGGCGTTCCGAACGTAGGTCTGCATCAACCCGAGCAGGAGGTTCGGCAGTATAAAAAAAGCATATTTCGGCCCTATATTCCCCCGAAAGATTCGATTGATTGGGTTCACTCGCTTGACCATGCGCGGCAAGTTGCTCGGCAGCGAGGCGTTCCATTGATGGTGTATGTCGCCACTAAGTGGTGTGGGCCTTGTAAGCACTTGAAGGCAACGACATTTCGGCATAGTGCAGTGATTAACATGGTAAATACACGTTTTGTCGCTGTTGAACTCGATGGTGATACGCCGATTGGTAGGCAATACTGCCGCGGACGTCGTATCACCAGCTATCCCACACTCGTATTCGACTCATGGGTTGGAGTCGAGATTGACCGAGCTTTTGGCTACCGCTCAGCCAAGCGTTTCATCAGTATGCTGGGCAACATGCTGGCTGACAGAAATACCGTTGGCGACTATCGCCGTCGGCTGACCAAGGACCCTGGAAATACTTCAATCATGCTTCAATATGGCCAGCATCTGGCGCTTAGGGGCGACATTGAGTTGGCTAAGTCCATTCTCAATCGAGCGGCAGATCATACGGATAAACCCGGCATCAGCGCTCAAGCGCTCTTTACGCTAGCGAGATACGTATACGAATTGAAGGTTCGCGATCTAAGACAGGCTCAGCGAACATATCAGGAGCTGATATCACGGTTTCCAGAGAGTACTGTGGCGGACACTGCCAGGCTGCGAATGGCGACTATCGCAGCAGGCAACGGCAATAAGACCAAAGCTTTGGAATTACTCACTGTTATTGCGGACCGTCAACCCTTGCATTCTGCCCGGCTGCTACGTGCGTGTATTATTGGACAGCGATTGGGGTTGCCACCTGCGTCGCTAGTCCAATGGGCAAAAGCGGCTTGCACGCTACGAAGGGACGGGCAGCCATGGTTCGTGCTCTCGACTTTATACCACCAGCTGGGTCAGCGCGCATTACGCCTCAAAGCTTTGGCACGAGCGGTCCGTTTATCGCCGAAAAACGGAATGTATCGTCGCGCATACCAACAAGCGCAGTGACCAAAAGTATCCGAGGGCTACCATCCATAATCAACTGCTGGGCGGCTTAGCTCTTTTTCTGCTGCCTTAATGTTTTCCAACCATTCTCTTTGCTGCGTGATTCGAGCACTGGCTTTCCGCAGTGCCTTCTCAAGAGTGTCCGCGTCTGCCGATTCTCGCGCTGCGGGCGCACGCATAGATGACGGAGCGCCTGCATTAGCCGCTTGGACAGGATGGCTATGGGCTGTGCAGCCAGCTAGTGTTGATATTCCCGTTGTGATGAACAGTGCAATGTACAGTACAAATAACAGTCGCATGGCTTCGACTCCTTGGCACAATCGATAAACGCATGTCAGAGACACGTCGTGGGGGAGTCAGTCTGCAAGCTTGGGGCCAACGTGTTGCGAGTGCGGCCGTTCTAATCCATCGAATCAGGTATTGGCGACACTTCGACTCCTTCATCACGAAAGTCGATGATTCGCAGTTGAAGGGAGATTTGACCTTTGTATTCGTTCACCTCGGGCCGAAATGCGATGTCAATTAGCTGGCCAAGTGTGGGTGCGTCTGGGCCTCGACCGAATGCGATGGCAGGAAACCGATGACCGTCTTGATCGAGTACCATTCGTAGATGTGCTCCATCGGCACCGACTGTGCGCGCGTCTTTTACTCGAACAGACCGGCAAAAGAATCGAGGTTCTCTATTTCCAGCTCCAAAGGGCGCGAGAGTTTCGATGGCATCGATGAGTCTCCAATCAATTTGACTAAAGATAACCTCAGCGTCTAAGTCGAGCCTCGGTTCCAACATATCGGACGGTGTCATTGACTTCGCGGCGTTGGAAAATGCTTTTCTAAAATCCGGCAGTTTTTCGGGGTCTAACGTGACTCCAGCGGCATGGGCATGGCCGCCGAACTGTTTCAGCACGTCTGAACATCTACGTAATCCTTCAACCGCGTCAAAGCCCCTAATGCTTCGGATGCTGCCTTTTGCCACGCCATCTTGGACTGCAATGAGGGCCGCAGGGCGATGGAACTTCTCTACCACTCTCGAAGCAACAATGCCGGCTACGCCTGGGTGCCATTGCTCCGACCACAGTACATATGCGTCGGAGTCAGAACCTAGCTCATTGACTGCCTGCTCAATGGCTTGTTTTTCTATTTCGTCTTGAACGCCTCGACGCCGCTTATTTTCGTCGTCGACATCCTTCGCTATGCGCTGCGCTACATCGATATCGTCCGTAGTTAGAAGTTCAAACCCCTTCATCGGAGTACTCAGTCTTCCCGCAGCATTTAGGCGTGGTCCTATTTGAAACCCGAGCGTGGATGCGGTTAATCGTCGATTAGGCGCAGCAACTGCCAGCAACGCGCGAACCCCTGGGTGCGGACTCTCTTTTATTCGGGCGAGGCCGTTGGTCACCAGAATCCGATTGATCCCCTGGAGCGGTACAACATCCGCCACGGTTCCAATCGCAACGATGTCTAGCAGGTGACGTACATCTGGCTCATGGCGGTTGAGAAACCAGCCAGCGGTACGCATGCGTGCACGGAGCGCCAGGACAAGGTGAAAAGTAAGTCCGGCAGCACACATCGACTTGAATGGATACTCACAGTCGGGTCGTAGTGGATTGATAATGGCGTTCGCGTCGGGCAGTGGTCCTTGCGGGAGCTGGTGGTGGTCGACAACGATCACTTTTGCACCGAGTGCTCGGGCCGTTTCGATTGGCTCGTGCGCGGTAATCCCACAGTCTACGGAAATGAATAACTGAGTGCCCTCGGCCACTAAGTCTCGAATTCGGTCAGTATTCAGGCCGTATCCGTCGGTAAACCGATTGGGTAGGAATACGTGAACATCATGGCCGCATTCCTTCAGAAAGAGAAATAAGGTACTCGCCGATGTCATTCCGTCGACATCGTAATCGCCATAGACGCAGATTTTCTCGTCATGGGTCAGTGCGTGCAGAATCAAGTCGACGGCTTCTTCCACGCCCGCCATCTTTTTAGGATCAATGAGGTTTTGTAGCCGAGGCGAAAGGAAGCGCTGTACATCTTCCGGTTCCACCAATCGGCGGTTCACTAACAGGGCGGCGATAACCGGAGAAATTCTGACGGCATCAGCTAGGAGGCGTATTCGGTCAGGGTCAGGTTGACGTACGCGCCACCGTTTCGGGCGCGATGTACTCATGCTGCGGCAGGAGCAGCCTTTTGCGCCCGGTCTTTCCGATCAGCAAGGTAGCCGTCGATGTAGATGACCATTGGGGATGCGACAAAAATCGATGAGTAAGTACCTACGACAACGCCGATAGTAAGTGCCAGTGCGAAGTCGCTAATTAGCCCGCCACCCAAGAAGAGTAGGGCGAGTACCACAAATAATGTGGTAACCGATGTCAGAAGCGTACGTGACAATGTCTCATTCACAGACTGATTCACGAGCTTCGCGAGGTCCATCCCTCGAAACTTCGTCAGGTTCTCTCGGATACGGTCATACACCACAATCGTATCGTTCAGCGAGTAACCGATAATAGTCAGCAATGCAGAAATAATCGGTAGTGTGAACTTGATCCCGAATAAGGCGAATATCCCCAGTGTGATCATCGTGTCATGGATTAGAGCTACAACTGCACCTGGAGAGTAGCGGAAGTCGAAGCGCAGACCGATGTAGATCAGGATGCCGATGATCGCATAGATCATTGCCAGTAGTCCTTTATTGAACAGGTCGGCGCCAACCGAGGGGCTGACGGATGTTGACGACTCTACCTCTACCTTGTCCTTACCGAATGCCTCTGTCAGGCTGGATTCAACATCTTGTTGCAGCTGTTGAAGGGAAATCGTGTAGGTCCGGTCCGTGCGGGAGTCGAGAGATTTACGCTTTTTATTCTCATGGCTAGCGAGCGCCTTTTCGAAATCATCTTCCGGTATTTCGCGACCTTCTTTTTGACGTTCAACCAGGGACAAGTTGTAGTCCTTGTAAAACTCCATATCGAGCGCTCGCTCTTCTTCGGATACAATCTCCGCCCGTAAAAAACCGAGGTCCTTGAGCATCGTGGCGATCGAATCTTTAGTCGCGTTTACTGGAGCTGGTGATTTGAGCACGATAATAAATTTATCGGTCTCAGTTGGGCGCTCGATGCTTTCTGTTTTCAAGGTTGCGGCAAGCTTATCGTTTACAGCCGTTGCCTTCTCTTCTTTCAAGAGCGAGGTGAGTTCGGTGTAGATTTGAAACTTTTCCGCCCCCTCTGTCTCACCCAGGTCGAAAGACTGAACTTCAATCTGCCCGGCCTGCTCCCCAGTCTTCGCTTCGATTAGGGAGGCTATTGTGGCCTTTATCTTGTCCATATTAGCGCCGGCATCGTCCTGTATAGCGACGATTACCTTGTTACCGCCCTTGAAGTCGATGCCGAGGTTGAGGCCCCGGGTTGCGAGCAGCATGGCACTACTTAGAACAACCATCAGACTCACGAAGAGGAACCGCTTGGCGTTAGGGATGAACGGGTACTTCGTACCGGCTTTGACGATTTCAATCATTGGAATTCGTGCTCCGGCCTCAGATGCTGAGGGTTTCTATCTTGCGGTTGTTGATAAGGTAGTTGAACACCATGCGTGTAACTACAATGGCGGTGAACATCGATGATGCGATGCCAGCAAGTAGGGTCACGGCGAATCCGTAAATTGGTCCCGTGGTGTAATTCAGTAGAATGAATCCTGCTAATGCCGTCGTGATATTTGCATCGAAGATGGTCCAGAACGCTTTGCCATATCCGGTTTCCACCGCCGCGCGCACTCCCTTGCCTGCGCGAAGTTCTTCTCGGATCCGCTCGAAAATAATCACATTCGCGTCGACTGCCATACCAATGGTCAGAACGATGCCTGCGATGCCAGGGAGGGTGAGCGCTGCGTTGAAGCTTACAAGGAGTGTTAAGACGAAAAGTACGTTTAGAGAGAGAGCGAGAATCGCCACTGCTCCACTGACTCGGTAGTAAAAGATGACGAATAGCACCACCAGCACGGCTCCTACGAGCAATGCGAGCACCCCAGCATCGATTGATGCCTGTCCGAGCGACGGTCCAACCGAGTGGTCGTGCACCTTGTGCACTGGCGCTTTGTACGCGCCGGTCGTGAGCACTGTCACCAACGCTTGGGCTTCTTGCACCGCCTGTGGTCCGGAAGACGCTCCGAGGGTTACACGTGCGCGGCCTCCGGTAATGGGCTCTTCGATAACCGGCGCGGAACGCACTTCGTCATCCAGCATGATTGCTAGGTATTGGTCGACGTTCTCAGTCGTTAAATCACCGAAGTCTTTCGCCCCTTGGCCATCGAAGTCGATGGACGCGTAAGGTGCACCTTTTTCGTCATACGACACCTGAGCGCGAGTGATACGGTCACCACTGATGCTGACCGCTCTCTCTGAGCCGGTGCCTTTGTTGACTCGCATGTTCCGAAGAATGTAGTGCGTCCGCCATCCTATGACAGTTTCTTTACCGCCTTCCATCTTGGTCAACGACTGGTACCCGAACATATGGTCGGCATCGACGAGTGGCCCTTCACTGCGGGATGCCCGTTGTTCATCTACAAACCGGAAGAAACGTAGCAGCTCACTTTTCCGCTGTGCCTGTACGTAGGTGCCGCCGCGCTGTGCGTCGTTGAGGACCTCAATAGTAATCGCTTTCCCCTCATTGACTTTCTTATATGCGTCGAGGTCAGCAGCGATGTTCGTCAGCGGATTACCCGTGAGCTCCAGTAACCGGAAGTTGAGCTGTGCGGTCTGGCCGATCATCGCCCGTACCAAACTCATTTTGCTCTTTTCAACGCCCGGTAGTTGCACGTCGATATCGGCATCACCGGCCCGTCTAACATCTGGCTCAACGAGACCGAATGCGTTGATTCGCTTCCGAATGATGTCCATCGTTTGATTGACGATTTCATCCTTCAGACGCTGGCTTTCTTCGTACTTAAGAACGAGGACCATGGAGTTATCAGTTGCCGAGCCCCGAGCGAACTTTCGGTCAACCCAGTCCTCGATGAAACTATCACCAGCATCCGATAGCGTCTCTTTCAGGTCATCGCCAACGGTGACGAGCACTTGTTTATGGTCCACACGCTCCAGTGTGACCGTAGCGCGCAGTGTCTCCAGCTCTTCGCTAGTGATGCCGTCCTGGTCTTCTAGTTTGTCGAGCTTCTTCGCTATCAGTCGGTCTCGAAAGAGTCCGGCAACCTTCCAAGTGTTGTCGCCGATCGCTCGCTTATAGTCGACCGTGTAACGCAGCTCGAGTCCGCCCTGAAGGTCCAAGCCATAGCTTAGCTGCTTCCACCCTTCTGGGGCGTTCACGAAGGTTGGTGCCACGTACGCGAGGCAATACACCACCAAAATGATGGTAAGGATTGGTTTCCATTCCCGCTTCTTATTCATCGATGCGGTCTCCGTTAGCTTCGGCCTTTGGCCGCTTTCTTGTCGTTTTCTGTAGACTGAGTGCCTTGCATGCGTGCGACTTGTGATCGCAGCATCTTGATCCGAACGCCCTTGGCGACTTCAACAACGATCGCTTCATTCGAGTCGTCGAAGTCAGATATACGACCAAAGAGGCCGCCTTGGGTGACTATCTGGTCCCCTTTTTTAAGTTCCTTCACCAAGCGCTCATGCTCTTTCTGCTGTTTGTTCTGGGGGCGAATTATGAACAAGTAAAAAAACGCGAATATAGCCACCATCATGATGAGAAAGGGCACCTGAGATGGCTGCTGCGGTCCAGGAGCCGTCCCCTCACCGGAGGCGGTCGCGGGAGCATCGGCTGACGAACCAGTACTGATATTTGCTTGGTTGAGAACCGGGCCCGTGAGCAGCGTGGGTGTCATCGCCGTTCCAGTCGGTACGTTGGTCAACAAAAGCACTACGATCACGAGGCCCCGGGCAATTATCCCCGACGAATTGCGGTGTATATGGGAGCGTCGCGACTGCGCATTGGAGGTTGGTTGGTTGGCCATGTTCATCAATGCTTCCGACCCAGCGGCTGTGCCAGGTCTGCGGTACACACCGCGTATTGCGTATCTCTCAATCGGTGCATGCAGATGCTGGCACCGGCGAAAGTTGCCCTTTTTGTCGGCCTCAAGCGGCCTTTGACACCGGACCGGCTCTCGCAGGTTACGGTCGCTGCACTCTCGCGGAGAGCACAACATGCCAAAAAAGGCGAAAGTTATTGAAAATTCAGCAGATTTCGATTCTTAGGGCGAAATCCGGAGCGTATAGGTACCACCGAAACCATCGCCGGTCAACGACGAAGCATGGAGTGTTTCGAGACTTATGCATTCCCAGTGTAACGGGCGATGAATTGTCGCTGGAAAGCTGGGTAGCGTTGCTCCAAAACTGCAGCGCGAGCTTCTCGCATAAGCTCAAGATAGAAATGTACATTGTGGATGGTCATAGCCATGTGGCAGAGAATCTCACGCTGCTTGTACAAGTGACATAGGTAGGCTCGTGAGAATCGTTGGCATGTGGAACACGCGCAGTTTTTATCGAGGGGGGAATCATCGTCGATATGGGCGCGATTTTTGATGGTTATGGGACCATCCCAGGTGAATGCCATACCATTTCGCGCATGACGTGTCGGCATTACACAATCGAACATGTCTACACCGTGCCCAATTGCTGTGACGAGGTCGATAGGGGTACCTACACCCATGAGATATCTCGGCTTGTTTCTGGGCAGTCGTGGAGCGATGTCGTGCGTTACCTCATACATCAGCTCATTGGGCTCACCCACTGATAAGCCACCAATGGAAAACCCATCTACGTCCAATGAGCCGAGCTGATCCACGTGTTCACGTCGTCGAACAACGTCTACTCCTCCTTGCGTGATGGCAAAAAGGGCTCCTCGAGTCCGCGCATTTAGACAGCGCTTGGCCCAGCGCGTCGTTAGCCGTAGTGCATCTGACATCTCTTTTTCGCTGCAGGGGTGCGGTGGACATATATCCAAGGGCATCATGATGTCTGAGCCCAGCGCTTCTTGAACTGCGATTGCGCTTTCTGGAGTCAATTCGAGCAGGTTGCCATCTAGGTGACTTCTGAACCGTACACCGTCCTCGGTTACCTTACGGAGCTTTGCTAGGCTGAATACCTGAAATCCACCCGAGTCTGTGAGGATATTACCCGACCAAGACATCATCTTATGGAGCCCGCCAAGCGCACGGACTCGCTCATGACCAGGACGATTCATTAAATGGTACGTGTTGCCTAAACAGATCCCGGCTCCAACAGCAGCGAGGTTGTCTGGGTCGAGTCCTTTGACGGTGCCGCATGTGCCAACCGGCATAAAAACTGGGGTTGGTACTGTACCGCGGGGGGTACGAAGGACTCCGGCTCTCGCTCCGCAGCCAGGGTCTTCGGCTTCGAGAGTGAATTGTAGCCACTGACTCATGCAAGTCTCCTCATGAACTGTGTGGTTCGACAGTTTCGATAAACATGGCATCACCGTACGAATAAAACCGATAACCCGTCTCTACCGCCTGACGATATGCCCTCATGATGGGTACGATTCCAGCGAAAGCGCTGATCAGTACCAACAGGCTAGACCCTGGTAAGTGAAAGTTCGTGAGCATCGCATCCACCCGCTTGAATCGATATCCAGGGCGTATGTACAGGTTTGTTTCTCCACGCCCTGCATATACGCGGCGAGAGTCATCGGCTACTGATTCAAGAGTCCGCACACTGGTTGTACCTACGGCGACCACACGTCGAGCCTGGTTGATTACCTCGGCTGCACTCGAAGTGACCTCATACGTCTCAGAGTGCAGGGTATGGTCTTCGATGTGTTCGGTTCGGATGGGACGGAAGGTTCCAGGTCCGACATGTAGCGTCACTTGAGCAAAGGTAGCGCCCAAGTCCTCCATCTGCTGCATGAGTGTACTGGTGAAATGTAGGCCTGCTGTCGGTGCTGCTACTGCTCCTGGTTCTCGTGCATATACCGTTTGGTAACGCTCCTTATCGAGGTCTTCTGCTTCGCGTTGAAGATATGGTGGAAGAGGAACTTCGCCTTCCAGATGAAGCAATGAATCGACGTCCGTAGGTAGGACTAGTTCAAGGTGCCCATCACCGCGGTTACTCGCAATCTGTATTTCCGATCCATTCGCGCAGTAGAGCGTCGTTCCAGCCTTTGGGGGCTTACTGGCGCGGTACATAGCGACTGCTTCATCTCCAGTCGCCTGAGTCACCAGAAGTTCGACTCTACCTCCGGTAGCTTTCCGTGTATGAAGCCGTGCAGGGCGGACTTTGGTGTCGTTTATCACCCAAACATCCCCTGGGCGTACCAACTCTTTGAGATAGGCAACACTTTGCTGATGCTCAAGACGACCAGAGGCACGATCAATGTGCATCAGTCGAGCGGCGTCTCGAGCATCTGCTGGGAATCGAGCGATCGACGTATCGGGCAGGTCGTACTGAAAGAGCTCGAGTTCCACCCTGTATTATACTCCAGCCGTCTCTGGTCCCCACACATACTTGTGGAGTTGCAGGTTGACTCGCACTGCGAGCCTATCCTCGAGAATCCACTCTACAAGTTGTGAAGGTTCCAGCTCCGACCACGACGGTGAGAACAAAATCTGCCCACATCGCATTCGGAGCCCATGCTGTTCTACGAACTCACGTGACCACTCGTAGTCTGCACGACTCGTTACGACAAACTTCACTTCGTCTCTCGTGGTCAGAAGGTCTAGGTTTGAGTAGTCGAGATGGGTTCGTAGGAAACGTTCGTCATCAGGTGCCATTCCCAAACCATCTGGGGTTTTCACGTCCATCACCTTCACAACTTGCTCGGGTATCGAAGCCAGAGAGATAGTCCCATTCGTCTCAAGCAGTACCGTATAGTTGCGTTGAACGAATGACTCCATCAGTCGGGTGACTTCTTCCAGTTGCAGCATCGGCTCTCCGCCGGTGATGCAGACGTGTCGTACGCCGAAGGCATCTACTTCTTGCAAGACCGATTCAACCGTACGTTTTTCTCCCTTCCCGAAGCTGTAGGGAGTATCGCAGTAGCCGCAGCGTAGATTGCATGCTGCTAGTCGCACGAATGCGCAGGGAAGGCCGGAATGAGTTCCTTCTCCTTGTATCGAATTGAAGATTTCGACGAGGCGCAGCATGGCGCGCGGGAGCATACATGCCCGACATCACTTGGCAAGCGGAACTTTTCCATGTCGAAGACGGGGCCCGCAGGGAGATTGAATCGGAGTTTCTTTGCACCTTTGCGCAGACGCTGGCTGAATAAAGGTTACGAACGTTTCGTCTCGACCGTCGTTCAATTGCGTAATGGCAAGGAAGCAAGAAACGGTCTTGGTGATGACTCTTACCGTATACTCGTCATGGAGAGTGGATGACTCGTAAAGCACCCCGTAGTGTCAGCATCGCGCTAGTCGCAGCCGTGGTCTCAGTCTCGCTATCGGCTAGAGCACAAGATTCGGCCACACCGCGAGAGGCCGGAACGCCGCCCACCGAGACTCCAAGTACATCGCCCGATGCAACGGCTAACGCATCGGACGACAAGACGTTTTCGGCGTTATTGGATACACGTTTGGGGTTTGGGGGGCTCGACGAAGACTTTTATCTCTCTTTGAATATCGGAGCCGCCTTTCGTTGGTGGAAGCTTGGTGTCGGAGTGCAAGCACCGCTGCGTTTTCGGGTGATTGACCGCAGCCCCAAACAGAAGGAAGTTTTCCGTAAACAGGACTGGGATGAGCCAAGCGACTGGACTCGTATTCTACGATACATTTCCTGGGGTGCTCCAGGGGAATGGATTTACGGCAGAATCGGGGTATTGACTGGTATTACTCTCGGTAATGGGACGCTGGTTGATCGTTATTACAACACGATTGATGCCGACCATTTTCAGACTGGACTTAGCTTTGAACTAAATTTAGACGGCGGTGGCACCGGCCTATTTCTGGACAATTTGCTAGATCCCGAGATGGCAGGCGTCCGGGGGTATGTGCAGCCCTTTGCCTTTGGTGACTTTGGTGCGCTGGCGAAGGCATTTCAGGTGGGATTTACTCTGGTTATTGACGGCGCAGCTCCGATGCAGCCTGTTTTGGATAGCACGCAGTCCCGGCAGCTGGATGGCAGTTCAAACCTCAAAGTGCAGACTGAGCCTTTGGTCTTTGTAGGGTTCGACCTCGCATGGCAAGTCCAGCCAACGGACTGGGTGGTCGTACGTCCGTATACTGATCTCAATGTGTGGACGCAGACTGGTGGTCTTGGGTACCACCTGGGTCTCCTCGCAACCTTTGACATCGCCGGTGCAGTCACACTCGGAACTCGCGTGGAGTACCGCGCACTTTCGGCTGATTACTCCCCTTCTTGGGTCAATAGTTGGTACGAAGTTGAGCGCCTCGATTTCCTCCCGGACCCTGTGACTGGCCGTCAATTGACGAAGGCTAGATATTTTCGGGATCGACACGTGCGGGGGCAAGATGAGATCCGACACGGATGGCACTGGAGTCTCGACTTGACCATACTTGACGCGGTCACTATTTCTGGGATTTTTGAAGACTACCAAGGTGAAGACAATGCGAATTTGATGCTGCGCCTCGCACTCCCGTACATTGCCGGCGTAAAGCTGTCAGCGTATTACGCGAAGCGGAATTTCGAAGGGGTAGAAAATGCTTTCGACCTCGATCGCGGTCTGCTCGTTGCGGAGGCGCGATACAAGTTTTGGGGACCAATGGCAGTATTTGCTAGATACTCCCGGGAATGGCGAATCGAAAGAGACCGCGCGGCCACCAATTTTGGCGAGTATGAGACAATTGACGACTGGGACGTGGGTATCGGTGCAGAGTTCACATTTTAGAGCAACATGTTGAAATCGTAACTCATCGACTGCAACCCGATCATTTGCAGTTTTTCCAGTTGGGCTATAGGTATTGTGCTGCACGGTGAGTGCGGTGGCTGCTACCGGCCTTATTGACGCCAGGGGTTGGCCATCGCTACGCTGCTAGCGTATGACACGCGTATTATTTTCATAAGGTAAAAAATCAAATGAACGACGTTCAAGTAGATCGGCTGACACGAGGTGCACTCCGAGGCGTGAGTGAAGCATGGGATCCGGTAAAATCACGGAGCAGCCGACCTCTTCGGTGGTTCAAGTGGTTGACAGTGTCACTCGTCTGCATCGGTATTACTGGCTGCGGAGCAGCGCTGATCCCTGGTACTGAAGTAGCCGATACGCCCAATAATCGTGCGATACATGCGGTGTTGGAAGAGTACCGTTCGGCGATGGAAGCTCGAGACGGTAAGCGAGTGCTGAAGTTAGTATCGAACCGATACTATGAAAATGCCTCATCGACGGACTCGTCCGAGGACGATTACGGGTACGAGCGACTACAACAAGCAGTCGTGGCAAAGCTGCGAGACAATGTGAAGAAGGTACAGTATCGGATACTGCTCAAACGTGTCACCGTGAAGGGCGCCCAGGCATATGCAGAGTACGAATACGTCGCTCGATATCTCTTTTCAGAAGGGGGGCGTGAGCAGTGGAAAATGCTCAATGATTTTAACCGACTGGACCTCGCAATGGAAGATGGCGCTTGGAAGATAGTCGCCGGACTATAAGCTCGTACAGGTGGGCGTTTTGTTTCTTCAGCCTTGTACTGCTGAACCCCGGCCCGGGTCGTGCGCAGAGCCCCGCTGACCTCGCTAAGCGGGGGGAATACCAGAGCGCCATCCGCTCTTTAGAGACGACAACGCATCGGGCCCCATCCGACGGAATCCTACTCGGCGAACTTTATCTGACTGTTGGTGAATTTGCTAAGGCGCAACAGCACGCTAAAACACTACGAAACGAATCGAATACTCGTGGTCACGGGTTGGTGTTACAGGCGAGAGTCCTCTCGCAAAGCGGTCGGTATCGTGAGGCAATAGTACTGCTCCAGACTGCAGTGCGGGAGTTCCCCATGCTTTTTGAAGCCAGGGTTCGGCTGTCGGAGCTCTTGTGGACCACTGGAACTCCAAGACGAGACCTGCGGGATGCCGATGCGGTTGCCGACTACTGGGAGGCAGGAGACGTTCGAGCGAAAGAATTGCTTTGGCTCGCAAAAGGGTTGCATCTCACCGAGTATTTCAAGGATGCAAACAGCATATTTTATGAGTTGCGCGAACAGTACCCGGACTATGCACCCGCACTCCTCGGACATGCGCAATTATTTTTGGAAAAGGAGGATGAGGCGCAAGCAGGGCTGGCGATTGAACGAGTATTAGCCGTCAATCCATATCATCCAGATGCATTGGTACTTTCGGCTCGAATGGACCTCAGCTCAGATGGAAACCCAAAGAAAGCGCTTGAACGCGCGCGCGCCGCACTTTCAGTAAATCCCAAACATGTTGGCGCTTTACGCGTACTTGCGGCTGCTTATGTGGAAACGGAACAGTACGACGCTGCGACAGAGCAATTGGAGGCAGCGCTGGCACTGAATCCACGAGATCCTGAAACGCTCGCTTTTCGAGCAGCGCTCGCACTTCTCCGGGAGGATAGTCGCGGATTCAAAAGATGGATGGCGAAATCACTTAACGTCAACCCAAGGTACGCAGCTGGGTTGCATGAGGCGGCTGAATTAATAGTACGAGTACACCGTTATCGAGAGGCAGTGGAGCTTGATAAAAAAGCCATTGCTATCGATCCGGAGTTTGCTCCTGCCTGGGTTGGTCTCGGTATTGGGCTGTCGCGACTGGGAAAGGATACGGAGGCGAATGAGGCGCTCCAGAAAGCGTTTCAACTCGATTCTTACAATGTGCGTGCGTACAACATGACGAGATTCTTCTATGACGGACCAGTGAAGGAGATGTTTTGGCATGATGTGAAGCCCTTTCGCCTACGGTTACACCGTCGAGAAGAGGGCGTCTTAAAGCCGCTTGTGAGTACGCTGGTCCACGAGGCTAACGAGACATACAAGCAGAAATATGCCTTCACACCGAAAGGGCCTCTACACATCGAGATATTTCCCGAAAAAAGCACCTTCGAAATCCGTACTGCTGGTTACCCGCGCTTAGGGGTGCACGCTGTGTGCTTCGGCCACCTAATCACATCTAGAAGTCCGTCTGAGGGGACGTTCAATTGGGGGATGGTTCTTTGGCATGAGTTGGCCCATGTCTGGCACATACAAATGAGTCAGTCTCGAGTGCCTCGTTGGTTTACCGAGGGGCTAGCCGAATATGAAACAGCCTCTTACCGACCGGAATGGCGCCGAGAAATGGACGAGGTGCTGTTCAGCTGGTTCCAGGGCAGTCGACTCAAAAGCATCAAGGAATTTAACAGCATGTTCATCCACGCTGACGGTCTTGCTGATGTGGTTGTTGCTTACTATTACGCAACGCAAGTGGTGCGATTCATTGTGAGCGAGTGGGGCTTTGAGGTTATTCCAGAGATGTTGAAGTCTTGGGGGCGGAAGAAATCGACAGACGAGGTCTTTACCTCCGTTCTAAAAACAACAACAGCAGCGTTTGATAAACGACTGCAGACGTGGCTTCGAGATACATATTTTGCGCGTTATCGGGATGCGACCCAAGCGAGCGATGCGAGGGATGCATCCGAAGCAGAGCTGGCGTATTCGCGGGGGCTGGACGCGCTTCGCTCTAAGAAACATAAAGAGGCAGTGACGCAACTTCGAATGGCGCTCGATAAGGGAGGGGATGGGCCTGAGCTGCGCTTTGACCTCGCAACGGCTGCGCTGCGCGCCGATGATCCCTCTCTCGCACGCATACACCTGAAAATTGCGTGTGAACAAGATCCTCAGAGCATCCGTATTCATAGTCGGTATTTGGCGACACTTGAGGCACTTGGGGACAAAGATGCAGCGTATGTCCAACGTCAGAAACTGGCGACGCTCCGTGAAGATGATGTCAAACTATCTGTTCTTGTTGCCTTGGAAGCGCATCAACGGCAAGACAAGGATGTGCTGATAGAATTCGCCGATAGGGCCCTAGACATCGCGCCGTTTTCGCGAGATGTCCGTGTGCTGACTGGGTGGGCACGCTTAGCGAATGGCGAAGCGGAAGATGCGCTTCGCGAGGCGGACTTAGCACTGTCTCTTCCGTCCGAGACGAACAATCAGCTAGGGGCGAAGCTAGTACAGGTGGAGGCATTTCTCGTGTTAGGCCGTCACTTGGAGGCCAAAAAGATTCTCGACACGTTGCCTGCGGAGAATACACGCGTGCAGGCACTCAAGCAGCGTCTGTGATTGACGTGTGGAAAGTACCTGGGTTTAACCCGTCCTTGGATGGGTCATCATACGTGATGCAGCATGGCCCTCTGTCTTATGGATAGGAGACACTATGGCATTTGATCCTCTAGTCGACCGGCTGGTCTCGTTGGCGCTTGAAGAAGACCTGTCACTCGGGGATTTGACGACGGATGCAACTATTCCGCCGCATATCCTTGGCAAGGGTCGACTTGCTGCCAAAGAGCCGCTGATTGTAGCCGGGTGCGACGTAGCACAGCGTGTTTTCGAGGCTGTCGATTCTACTATTTCGCTCGACTGGCTTCATGACGACGGTGACGCCATACAGACGGGGGATACCATTGCTTGGGCCAAAGGGTCTGTTCTATCCTTATTACGGGCGGAACGTACCGTACTCAACTTCATCCAACGTCTATCCGGTGTGGCGACGCTTACCCGCAAATTTGCAGATGCTATCGAGGGACTTCCTACCCGCATTGTGGATACGCGAAAAACGACGCCGGGGTGGCGGACACTCGAAAAAGCAGCAGTGCGCGCCGGAGGGGCGTTCAACCATCGCTTCTCGCTGGGCTCTGGAGTGCTCATCAAAGACAACCACATCGATTCAGGTGGTGGTGTTCAAGCTGCAGTCGAATCTGCTCGGCAATACGCTCCTCATCTGATGGCGATTGAAGTAGAAGTACGGTCGTTAGACGAACTACGGCAAGCCATTACATCGGGTGCCGATATTGTATTGCTCGATAATATGGACCTATCGACGTTGCGTTCAGCAGTAGAAATATGTCGTAACTCGGGTGTGAGGACTGAAGCATCGGGCGGTGTTTCTCTGGAAACAATACGCGATGTCGCACTAACCGGCGTTGACTTTATTAGCTCGGGAGCTCTAACCCACTCGGCTCCCTCTATGGACATCCATATGAAGGTGAAGCCTTTATGAGCAGCCAGGACTTGGGGATTGTACGCCAGTATCTCCACGCGGTGTCTACTGTTGTCGAAGTAGCAGCGGCCATTGATTCCACAAACAATCGGGCCATGCATCTGGCGGAGACGGGATCACCTCACGGTACCGTCGTCTGGGCTGATACACAGCAGCTAGGTCGTGGTAGACATGGTCGGAGTTGGCACTCACCAAGCGGGCGGAATGTGTACCTATCCGTCATTCTCAGACCGAAGATTCACGCAGCTATTGCGCCTCAATTCACACTGGATGCAGCGTTAGCCGTTGCGAGAGCAATCGAACAGTATGCCGCCGTACCACAGCTTCGATTGAAGTGGCCTAATGATCTGGTGACTCTCGATTCTACTGAGCCAAGGGAATTCAAGAAGATCGCTGGAATCCTTACAGAACTCCGTACTAAGAGGAATGGCGTGGACGCTCTAGTGGTCGGAATTGGTCTGAATATCGGGCGAATGAATCCGAATCCCGCGGCACCAAATGCGACAAGCATACTCGACGTCTGCACCGACCTTGATTTCGGATCAGAATGTAGTCTGCTGGAATTACGGGCGAAGGTCTCCGCATCCCTCGTCTCCCAGATAATTGATGCCTGTGCATCTTTTGCTGAGAGAGGAAGATTCGCACGTGATGAATGGCAAGCAAGAGCGTTATCATTTGGTCGCAAGGTACAGGTTTCTGTACCTGGACACTCCTCGTACGTCGCGCGGACAGCGAATGTAGATGCGTTTGGGCGCCTGCAGGTGCAGCGCGGTGATGCGCTTGAAACCATCGTCGCTGGAGATGTTACCTATCTCGGAGGATAATATGCTGCTCGTCGTAGATATTGGAAATACCAATATTGTTGTCGGTGTGTTCGACGGTCAAACACTCCATGAGCAATGGAGACTGGAAACAGGGCGCGGTCGTACCGAAGACGAATACGGAGTACTGTTTCTACAGTTGTTCAAAACAGTTGGGCTAAATCCTTCAAAGATCAGCGACATGATCCTTAGCTGCGTTGTTCCGCCGTTGGTCAAGCGCATGATTCGCCTCGGAGAACGTTACTTTGGTGTGAAGAACGTTATGGTGGTTGGACGAGGACTTCGGTCTGGGATGCCGATTCGATATGAAAACCCTCGTGAAGTGGGGGCTGACAGAATCGTGAATGCCGTCGCTGCATATGAACACGTCGGCCGAGCGCATGGTGTCATCTGCGCCGACTTTGGAACGGCCACGACCTTCGATGTTATCTCTCCGCAAGGCGAGTATCTTGGAGGAGCTATTGCGCCTGGGATTACAGTGTCGGTAGACGCCCTTTTTCTACGGGCATCCAAATTACCGCGTATCGAGCTGACAAGACCCGATACAGTCGTAGGCCGTAATACCGTCGCCAGCATGCAAGCAGGGATTGTGTTCGGATACATCGGACTTGTGGACGGAATTGTTCGTCGAATGTTAGACGAGCTAGACTATGTTCCGCGGGTACTAGCGACGGGCGGTCTTGCGGAACTAATCTCGCAAGAGTCTGAAACAATACAAGAAGTGGTGCCTGAACTGACCCTCACAGGCTTGCGCCTGCTCTGGGAGCGTAATCAGGGTTCCCGTTAGGGTTGCATTAGAAATTATACCAGACGACCCGATTACGTCCGGACCGCTTCGCTTCGTACAAAGCAACATCTGCACGATCGATAAGCCGTTTCGTCACTCGCTCGATCCCATCGCGTGAACGAACCGCTCCCCGCCAAGTGCAGCCACCGAACGAGGCGGTAACTGGGACCTGAGAACGAGATGTCTGTAATTTCATACCCGCGATAGCGGCGCGAACGCGCTCAGTGGTCTGTTTGGCCAGCTTCACATCCGTTTCTGGAAGGATAATGCAAAGCTCTTCGCCACCAACTCTGACCTTGATATCGGTAGCTCGTAGCACCTCTTTGAGTACGGAAGCTACGGATTGCAGCACGGTATCTCCGAATGGATGTCCGTACGAGTCATTGATCCTTTTGAAGTGATCCAAATCGAGCATCACAAACGATAGCGGTTGGGAGTTTCGACTGTGTCGCGCAATTTCGGCCGGAAAGACTTCGTGAAATCGTCGCCGGTTTACCAATCCCGTCAGTGCATCGTAGTACGCTATTTGCTCTAAAGCACGGTTAGCTTCTTTGAGTTGCTCGACGAGTCTCTCATTCTCCGCAACTGCTTTTTTAAGCCGCCAGGTAAGTTCCTGATAGCTAAGGTTCTCCTTCACTAGTCTTCGATTTGCTTCAGCCATGATGTCTTCGAGTGCTGGTTGGTTCTGCACGCGAAGGCCGAGAGATTGTGCCGCCTCCTCAACACCTTGGGGGATAAGTTCGAGGACTTGGTCTACGCGATCTGCAGTGAGGCCGAATGCCACATGGATTCGGATCCTACACTCGCGCAGTGCCGCTTCTTTGTCCTCTGCACTGAAGACGCTCGCCATTTCATCGGCGCAGGCTGCTAAGCGACAGGTTAGTCGGTGTTCGGTGGGGATGTCCTCACTATCGGTGGTGTGGTGGTATGCCATGGGCAGCGCTAATGCGTCTGGAAGTGCCCACGTTTCCGCCAGCATGAGGCCCACCTCATGGTGGTTGACTCCGAAGATTTCGGATTCTCGACTGAGTCTTTCGTTTGGAAGCAGGCTACTCAATTCATGCCATGCAAACCCTTTTTGGGGATGAGCGTACAAAATCGCTAACATGCCGAAATCTTGCAATAGCCCGATAGTAAACGCTTCGTCGGGGTCGACGCCGACGTTGTGGCTCAGACACCGAGCGGCAACTGCTCGACGCAGCGCATCCTCCCAATAATCCATGATATCGAATCCATGGATGGCACCTGGCTTGACTGCATCGCGTACTGCAAGGCAAAGAGCGAGATTACGTAACGCGCGATTCCCTAGCACCGTCACTGCTTGAGCTGCCGATTTCACAGGGCGAGATAGCCCAAAAAACGCAGAGTTTACGGTTCGCAAAATTTCGGCGGTCAATACCGGGTCGCGCGCGACCACGCGCGCGAGTTGATGTGCTCCAACGTCCGATACCGAACACGCTCGGACGATACGGGCAGTCGCTTCTGGAGGTGCGGGTAGGTCCGAAGGTTGAATCGACTTTAGCATGCGGTCAACGCTACCTTCCCTCTGGAGGAATCTCTGAGATAAACTGCCGAGCCGTGGGCGAGTCGTTTCCTAGCGCAAATCATCGTCTGGATAGTATATTGCAGAAGCCATGCAGCAGAGTAAACCCGTCCGTTACTCACACACAAATTAGATTGCATGATGGCTATCTGCACGTAGCGTCCTAATGTTACGACCACACCCTCACCCAAAAGCTATTTACCTATCGGCTAAAGTACTCTTCAACCTTAGGACCCTTTATCCTTTTCATCAGGGGTCGTGGCGATGACAGAGTTTTGATAGGTTGTACACAACCATAGGCCTGAAGTTTGATACGAAATCAACCCTAACCGGACGGAGTTCGCATGGCAGTCTCACTAGAAGCCCTTCCAGAGGGTCTTCGCTCCCGAGTTGGGCCCGAAGCCCCAGCCCCGATGCGCATGATGGTTGCTCGCGCATTATTGCCGATACCCCCATCTGATTTATTTTCGGGACTCGCATATTTAGCGAGTAATGAGTCTGGCGACTTACAGTCCGCGGCGAGAAAAAGTATTGCTGATATGCCTTCGGGGGTAGTGGAGGGCATTTTAGACTCAATCGAACATCCTGAGTTACTCGACTTTGCGTTACGGCACTATGTCGACGATGAAAATTTCGCCAGCAAGATTATCCTCAATCGTGCGACACCTGACGATGCTATTGAGTGGGCGGCGCACCGCGTGCCTGCCGGACTAATCGAACTGATCGCTAACAACCAGGCTCGAATTATTCGTCACGCGCCCCTAGTGGAAGCGATTTACTTTAATCCAGCCTCACCGATGGCCATCGTCTCGCGCGTGTTTGAGACGGGTGTTCGAGCTGGCCTCGAACTGCATCATATCCCTGGCTTCAGAGAAATATATGAGTCTATCTTCGGTAAGGAGGCTGCATCGAAGCTGGACGCAGCAGCTGACAACTTGCAGGGTAAGGAGCTTGACGAAGATACGATTCAAAAGCTAGCGGCGGAACTGCCGGAAGAGGTGGAAGACCACGGTTCATCATCAATGTCTGATGAAGCGATGGCTGCTGCCATGCAGATTCTTACGCAGGAAGAGGAAGAAGAAGAGGAAGAAGAAGAGGTTGACGAGCGGTTACTTTCGCCAGCCGACAGACGAGCGCGGGAAGCCAAAGAGAAGGAGAAGGAGAAAGCAAAAGACGAGAAACAGAAGCCTATGCACGCGCTAATTGAGGAGATGACCGTACCGATGAAGATTCGGACTGCTCTCGTTGGCAATAAAGCAGCGCGCGCGATTCTTATTAAAGATTCGAAGCTCATCGTTGCAATGGCGGTTTTGAAAAGTCCTCAAGTCCAGGAGAATGAGATCAAGTCATTCTGTAAGAACAAGGCGCTGTCCGACCGCATTATCACGGCAATTGCACGCAACAGAGACTGGTCGAAAAGCCCTGCAATACAACTGTTACTAATCAAGCATCCGAAGACCCCAGCCGGCTTCACCAACCGATGGATTCGGACACTTCGGGTGAAAGAATTAAAGGATATCTCTAGGTCACGTGATGTCTCAGGACACGTTCAACGGTTGGCCAAAAATATTATTCGACAGCGTCAATCGGGCGGTAGATAAACATGAGGAGGATTTCATCGACGGAAGCTATTATCGCTCCGCCGCAAGACCAAGCCAATCGACCTGAACCACCCTCACTGTCGCTCCTATCGTAGACGCAAACTCCTGAAGCTCTGGGAGTAGCGACGCATTTGCCACTACCACTGCGACCCATTGAGTTGTTGGCACAAGCTGACTTACCTTTCGAATATCGTCGTGGGACACGTTTCGAACCCGCTGCTTGTATGACTGAAGCCGTGTTACAGGTAGCTGTTCTTGCCACAGGTCCATGTACTGGCTCAGTACTTTGCCCGGCGTTTCGAAGCGGAAAACGAAGCCATTTGTTAGACGGTTTTTCACGCGTGCTAACTCCGCCTGAGTTGGTGGCTCTTTGTGGAACCGGCTAAGTTCGTTCAGGATTGTCCTGAGCGCGCCGACCACATTTTTAGGGTTGGTATACGTTGCCGCGTATGCCGCACCAGAGGCGATATCGTCCGGTTGTGTCACCCAGCGGGCCCCATAGGTTAGCCCACGTTTCACACGGAGTTCCTGATTCAACCTTGCATTGAAGTCTCCGCCGAGGACTTGCGATCCGACGTAATACGCCATCCATTCAGGCGCTGTATAGTCTACGCCAAGCACATTTCCTAAACGGATTTGCGCTTGATTGAGAGTTGGATCATCTACATCCAGCAACAGTATCTGGGCTGTATCCAGTGCTGCCGTTTTTAGTGTTGGATAGGGATTGATGTATGGCGCTTGCGATAGCCGTGCATACTGAGTGCAAAAGCCGCCCTCTTTCCGGCATGTTCGTTTGCAGTTTCCTGGTGATTCGCACAGCTCACCCCACTCCTGGCGGCCGAGAGTACGCGAGAGCACATCGACCACCTCATTGCGATTGAAGTCACCCGCTATGCCAAGCACAGCGTCATCGGGGAGAAAGAATGTGTGGTGAAAGTTAACGATGTCTTGGCGCAGAATCGACGCAACGCTTTTGATGGTACCTGAGGCGGCTCGTCCGTAAGGATGGTCGCCAAAGAGTGATTGCATAAGTGTGCGTCGCGCCAGTACACGGCGATTATCCTTGAGTCCGGCAAGTTGGCTAAGTCTCCGCCGCTTGACTCGTTTTACAGCGTCTTCAGGAAACGAAGGTTTGCGAACGACTTCGATGAATAACTCGAGCCATTGTTCAAATGCGCTGGGGGAAATCGTTGGTACCGATCCAGATACGCTAAATGTTTCGGGTCCGGCTCCCGCACTCAGGGTACCGCCTAGTAACGCGAGCGTATCGGCTATCTCGTCTTCTGTGCGCGTTTCGGTACCGTAGGTCAACAAGGTTGCTGTCAACTCAGCCAGTCCTGAGTGTGTTTTAGGATCGAGTATCGAACCTGCGCGGGACCGTAACTCGACGCTAACGAGCGGAACTGAATGGTCTTCGCGCAACATGAGAGTTAGCCCGTTGTCGAGGGTGACCACTTCAACGGTGGGGATAGTAGATGGTGAGGCTGCGAGTAACTGAGACGGCAGCAGCACCAATAATCCAAGGATCGGTAGTAGTCGGCGCATGTTTAGAGTTCCCCTGAGTCGATCCGCTGGAGGGTGTAAGCAAAATGGTAAAGCTTTGTTAGCACCGGATGATTTGTTCGGTTAGCCGCTAGTTGAGTGAGAACCTCGTTGGCCGGGCCGCGAGAATTGGCTGCAGCTTCGGTGATAAAATGCAGCGCCCACTCGGCTACTCTCATATCGTTCTTGTGGTTTTTTTCGTCTATGGGCTGGGCACTAGTATTTTGTAGAATGCCTAACACCGTCTTCGCTCTATGGTGTTCTCCGTGTGACGCCAATTTTTCGAGAATGGCCTCCTTCATCGCGTCCAGGGATGCCTTTGTTGTATTGAGGTTGTTACGTATCGCGGCGAGCGCACTCCGCCTCTTCTTGACTCCTTGATCTGCCGTTTCAAGGTAGGTGTCGATCGCTTGTCTCTGTTTGACGGTAGCAACTGCTGCCTTTTCTCGACTCGCACGGTCTAGAAGGGCTTTTATTGCGTTATCTTCTAAAGCCGCGGTTTTGATTCCTTCTGACCATTGTTGGTGCATCAGACGGTACTTTACTGCTTCAGCCAACAGTTCATCGAGTTGGGGATTTTGCGGCCATGCCTGAATCAGTTCGGCAGTGAGTGCATTCAGTCGACTAAGTTCGACAGCGTGACCGATAACGCGCTTCTCTGGCGTCAGCCATTGGTTCGCTACGCGCACAATGTCTTCAGGTGTAACTTCCCCATATTGTTGCAAACGTTTCCATGGGAGCGCTGGGTCCCCAGTCGCGCGTATGGAAAATCCCATCAGCTGTGCACGTGACTGAGTTGTGGTCATCATCCGGACAATATCGGCTCGAAGTTGTGCTACTGCACGGGCTAAGACTCGCGCGTCTACGGGTGTGGTACGCAGTCTGGTAATGACTTGTTCGAGACGCTTTTCGGCGGTCACATTCGCAATACCGGGGAGCAGCTCTAGTTCAAGTTGGAAGATACCTGGGTCGCGAAAGGGGAATAGAAAAGGTGATATCGATTTCGCAACTGGGTTCTCCCCATACACTAACGATTTTTGGGCTCGGCTACCTCGCCCTTTGGTCAAAATCGCATCGATAACTTCTAGCACCGTGAAGTCGGGGTCACCACCTGCGGGTGAGCGATACGAGACGTTTAACAGTCCCGATGCGGTAGGTTTGGCAACCCACGTTCTCCGAGTACGCATCTGCGGCGGCTCCGTCTTGCGCACTGGTCGATCAATATTACCGCGCGGGAAGGAACCGAAGAAACGTTCTATCTTGGCTAAGGCATCTTTGGTGTCAAAATCACCCACAAGGACCACATAGGCGTTATTCGGGACGTAGAATCGGCCGTGGTAGGCACGGGCCTCTTCAATGCTGATCGCATTTAGATCACGCATCCAACCTACGGTAGGCCAGTGATAGCTGTGATGTTGGAACAGCGCCGCACTGACTGCCTCTCCAAGCGATCCGGATGCGCTATTTTCTGTTCGTAGCCGACGCTCCGACTTCACGACCTCGCGTTCGGGTTCGAGATTCAGGAGGTCAATGCTCATATTCGCGAGTCGGTCAGACTCGATGTCTAGGATGAATTCGAGGTGTTCGCTGGCGAATTTCTCCCAATACACAGTCACGTCTAACCAGGTGAAAGCGTTGAGTTGAGCTCCTTTGGCGCTCACTGCATTGAAGTAGTCTGGATGCTTGGGCGTTCCGCGAAACATCATGTGCTCAAAAAAGTGCGAGAGCCCGGTGATCCCAGGCTGACCCTCACGCTCATCCGCGCTCCCTACTTTTACCCAATACTGGAATGTCGCGATTGGTGCTGAGCGGTCTTCCACCATGTAAATTGTCAAGCCGTTATCCAGGGTGGCGGTCTCTATCTGAGGCGCGAGGTCGGGACGTGTCTGCATGGTCGCGCAGGAGCTGGCGATTAGCATAAATGCAAGACAGACGATTGACGGTGCTCGAGTCATACGTTTTCTTCCCCGGGGGCAGCAAGTACCAAGGCTTCGAAGGCCTCTCGGTCGGTTTCGGGATTTACCGGACGAGACAGGACGTACTCTCCGCCGAACCATCGCCCCAAGTCGGCCATTTTGCAGCGCTTGCTGCAAAAAGGATACGTCGGGTTCTTGTCACGGCTCGGCAGAACTGCTTTGCAGTATTGGCATTTCAACGCTGGCCCCTCCGTCATCAATCGGAAAACTAAGATGTCATTACTGTCGGCAATGATGCGCTTCGTATTCCTGGGGGGTATCTCCCGATTTGCTGGGTGTCAACTGAACCCTTTGTACGAATACCTCTGTAAAATCAGCTTTGAGTCGTCAAAGGCGAAGGACTATGGACCGATGTGTGTTATTGGCGAAGATGACAGACCGGGGTTCCGGCATTATCTTGTTGTGTGGTGCAGCGCCGGATGGTTGGCGTAGCCACAAGCCTCTTGATGGAGCAAAGCCATTTTGACAGTCATTTACCCTATTCTCATGTTGGGTGGGTTGGTCTTCTTCCATGAGTTTGGTCACTTCATTGTGGCTCGGCTATGCGGAGTAACGGTCCTAGAGTTCTCCATCGGGTTCGGACCACAGATTGGGTCATTCGAGCGATGGGGTACCACCTGGCGGATCGGTGCTCTCCCGTTCGGTGGATACGTAAAGATGCTCGGTCATGACCCAATGGGTGACCCGGACGATTATCAAATGCCAGGGTCATTCGCTACGAAGTCGCTTTGGCAACGCTCACTTGTCGTGCTCGCAGGGCCGGTCTTTAACCTGATCTTGCCGTTTTTTATCTTCTTTTTTCTGTTTTCCAGCCAGGCTCAAATTGATCCAGCGCTAGTGGGCGCAGTGCAACCGGACGGTGTAGCCGCGAAAGCCGGCATCAAGCCGGGGGATAAAATCGTCGATATTGATGGCGACTCCATCGACGGCTGGTGGCAGTTGCATCAGCACATCGCATCTAACTCCGGTACACCAATTACTGTGACCGTGGAGCGCGATGATGAACGAGTTGCAATAGAAATGACTCCCATCGTCGTCGAGGAAGTTTTGGTGCCTGCGCTAGACCTGAAACGTAATGCCGGTCGTATTCAAATTGCACCTACATTCCAACAGCCGATTGTTGCGGTTGACGATGGCAGCGCGGCAGCTCTGTCGGGATTGCGCACGTGGGACCGCATTCTTTCCATTGATGGGGTCGGTCAGCGTACGTACACGAGCGTGGAAAAGGCTCTGACCGATCGTACGAGCCCCGCATCTATCACGGTGCTGAGGTATGCACCATCGGACATCGCTGCGCCAGGGACAACGGTTACCTTTGAAGCTCCAACGGAGATTGAGACTATCGAATACAATCCTGCTTTGGGCACCGGGAAACCAGGCATTCATAGCAGCGAATTCGTCGTACGCTTGGTAGACCCATCATCACCAGAATGGGCGGCTGGTTTACGGCCGTTGGACGAAGTCATTGCGCTTGATGGTCAACGATTCATCAACTGGGCTCTCTACCATCATGCGGCAGACTCACATCCCGGTCGCGAGCGGATTCTTACCTATCGCCGAGGTGATGAGATTCTGACCGGTACGCTGGTATATCGCCGAGAAATGATTCGGGGTGCATTAAACCACAAGTATGAAGTCACCCGCTTTGGTGCGACGAATCGTTCCGCTTACGTGGTTCCCGATCCGATAGAGAATAGTCGACCGTTGGCGTATGGCTGGTTCAAAATGTGGGATACGACATCATCAGGTCTGCGGCAAGCCCTTGCGAGTGTGACTGGTTTGCTAAGTGGAAAGGTATCGACCGATAATTTGGGAGGCCCAGTCTTTATTTTCCAGGCGAGTGCGTATGCTGGCGAAGCTGGGTGGGTCACCTTTTTCACCATGATGGCGATGTTGTCGATGTCGTTGGGCTTCATCAACCTACTACCTGTGCCGATGCTCGATGGTGGACATCTCCTATTTTTCATTATTGAGGCTGTCAAACGTAGCCCAGTGAGCCTGCGGACGCGTCAAATTGCATCTTACGTGGGCTTTTCCTTCATCATTGTCATATTCGTCATGGTTACGCGTCGGGACATTCTGCGCGCCTTTTTTCCCGACTCATGATTCAGCTAGCAATCGAGACGTCATCCCGCATTGGTTCAATCGCTGTCGTTCGAGATAAGGAAGTACTCGCGTTTCGTACCAACGAACCGCTGAAGGGGCATGGCCGACTACTACTTTCTGAAGTCAGCGAGACCTTGAAAGCTGCTGGGGTGCAGGTGTCGGACGTCGATGTATTTATCGCGAATGTTGGTCCTGGATCATTCACCGGTGTGCGGGTAGGGCTAGCAGCCGCCCGCGCCATGGCATGGTCGAGAAAACGTCCGGTGGTTGGTGCTGACGGTCTTCGGGCACTTGCGAGGTCCCGGTCTGCTTTAGGCTCGACCTGGATTTCGCCCGTACTGGATGCCAGAAAAGGTGAGGTGTATTGCGCTCTCTTTCGCCGAGTTACTACCGGGTTAGAATTAGTCGTGGATGCAGCTGCAATGCGTCCAGAACGGTGGATGGAGGACGTATCCTCGCTCATTGATGACGATGTTGTGTTCGTAGGTGACGGCGTACCATTATTGCCCTCGGGGATTGATGGCTACAACGTGCCAGTCGATGCACGCGAGCTGGTCCATGCGGCTCGTGATGAGCGTAACAGCCGCGGTGTATGGCGAGAGGCCATCCCTCGCTATATTCGACCAGCGGAAGCCGAGGTGAAGTTCGGACTCGCCCCAAGCCACTGCTCCACGGACCATGTGGTGCGCTCAGATGGGTATCGAAGCAAACAGGATAAATAAGAACGTTCGTTTTTTTAATTCTGCTGTTGCGACGGGCGAGTCGCGTTGGGTACGCTCCAGTAATGCAAATCAACATATCTCGTCTCAATGCTTCTTCCTTAAAACGTCATCATGCACATTTGGAAAAGCGGTTGCAGCGTCTCGTTCGACGTAAGCACCCGACGCCAGGCGAACAGCTAGAAATGCGGCATATAAAGCGCATGAAGCTGGCTGTGAAAGACCGCATAACCACGTTGGTTCCAGCGGACGCTGCTTGAGCCGAGCGGTTGTACACTGCTAGACGCTGCAGCACAGTGTGAGAGACTGCAGCGGTGGTTGTTCGGAATCTTCACTCTCTGCACTTTTACCTGGCGTGATTGGAATGAAAGGCATCTGTGCAGTTTGACATGAGCGCTCGGGCGTGATTATTTCTGCTCCCGGCTACCTCAACGCCGGGAGAAACGATGCCGTCTACGCGGAACTCGCCTAATCGCAAGCAAACTAAATTCATCTTTGTCACTGGCGGCGTCGTGTCGTCACTCGGTAAAGGTCTGACTGCGGCGTCGCTTGCCGCGCTCATGGAAGCACGCGGTCTTCGGGTCACGATGCTCAAACTCGACCCCTACATCAATGTCGATCCAGGAACCATGAATCCAACGCAACACGGTGAAGTGTTTGTTACGGATGATGGAACAGAGACAGACCTCGATCTCGGGCATTACGAGCGTTTTACATCGATAGTGATGACACGCCTGAATAACTTTACTACTGGCAGGATATATAATCGTGTCATTCAAAAAGAGCGGCGTGGTGAATATCTCGGAGCCACGATTCAGGTCATTCCGCACATTACTGATGAGATCAAAGAGTCGATTCATAAAGCGGTCAATGGAGTCGATATCGCCCTTGTTGAGATCGGGGGTACGGTAGGTGATATCGAGTCGCTTCCATTCCTAGAAGCGATTCGTCAGCTGCGGCTAGATGTGGGGCAAGGTAATGCCATCAACATGCATCTGACTCTTGTGCCGTACAT
>PKDL01000555.1 GCA_002863065.1 Pseudomonadota bacterium | reverse complement strand
TAAGTGCTTGTGGCTCTTTGGGCGCCTCTTTTGGCGGCTTGCTCGTAAGTAATTACTTGTATGATAAAGAGAATTTATCTTTAGTCATCACTATCATTTCGATGTTGCTTGCAATCTACTTTTCATCAAAAGTTGAAAGACAAGAATTATCATTGAAAGGAAATACATCTACTTATAGTCAAGTATTTGAGCAATTTACCCAAATTAGGGAAAACGCTTTAATTAGAAATTTTGTTTTCTATGCTTTCACTTGGACTTGTTTAACAACAGCATTATGGTTTTTTCAACTTGAGATCATTAATAATTTTACTAATGACTCTAGTGTAAAAACTCAAATTTTTGCTCGAGCTGACTCAATCGTACCTATGATTACATTGCTCACACAACTTTTATTAACTTCTTATTTCTTGCGTTCAAAATATCTCGGAATTAGATTTGTGTTAACAATATATGGTGTTCTTTTTTCAGTTGCACTTTTGGCTATATCTGGTTACTTTTCAGATTATCTGCTAAGCGCTTCAGGGATAACCTTATTTTTAATTTTGCAGGGAACTATTAGACCTTTCGAGTATGGTTTAAATAAACCCGCAAGGGAGGCAGTATTCACCACACTTTCAACTAAAGAAAAATATAAATCTACTGTTTTTATCGATACCTTTACTAATAGGTTCGGAGATGCAACAGGTGGTTTACTATTTAACTCACTTCTTTCTTTTGGTTTATTACTGTATGCTGCACCTCTCGCAATTATACCTTTAGCAATATTTTTAATTAATTTAGGTTGGAATATTTCCAAGGATATTGATCCTGTTAACTCAAAGTAAATTCTTTGTTATAAATTTTAAAAATAGTTGAAATTTCCAATTTCGTACATAAAATAACCCTTTCGATTATGCTAACTAAAGAAAAAATTTTAAAAGCTCCTAAGAAAAATTATATGAACAAGGAGCAACTTGAGTTCTTCAAAAATCTCCTTGAAGACTTAAAGAAAGAAACCCTTACACATATACGGGATGCGAAAGATAGACTTAGCAATCCCCCTTCATGTAGTGACGAGGTCGACAGAGCTCAACATGAAATAGATTCTATGCTTTTCCTTAGAATTGTCGAGAGAGAGTCAAAATTACTCCCAAAAATAGATAAAGCAATTATGCGAATTAAAGCTGGTGATTATGGTTATTGTATTGAAACTGGTGATCCGATCGGTTTGCCAAGGTTAATTTCTAGACCAACAGCTGAATTTTGTGCTGAAGTCAAAACTATCAACGAAGAAAAAGAGAAGCACTTCGTGGATTGAGCCTGATTCTTATTAAATAATGTTTCGTTACACCGTCGGCACTATAATAGGTGGCATATTAGTTGCTACTGTTATGACAGGTATTGTGAGTTTCTTTGTCACAGCAATTAACACTAACACATTCCCACCCATCATGTATGAGTGGGTAAGAGCCTGGATGTTAGCATGGGCTATTGGCACACCAGGTGTCATAATTCTCTCACCAATATTTAGATATATTGGAATCAAATTTTCTGATGATCCAAGAGACAATTAGTTGTAATTTAAGTAAATGCTATTTATCATTTGTGTTCTTGTGGGGCTATAGCTCAGCTGGGAGAGCACCTGCTTTGCACGCAGGGGGTCAGGAGTTCGAATCTCCTTAGCTCCACCACTTTAAGAATGGAATTAGAAGTTTATTTTATAGATTCTTTCACCAGCAAAGTTTTTGGTGGCAACCCTGCAGGCGTTGTATTTCATGAACATGATATTGAGCATGATTTAATGCAGAAGATCGCAGCAGAAAATAATTTATCAGAAACTGCTTTCATACATACCAGCAATAACAATCGTATAAAATTCTTTACACCGGAACTTGAAGTAGAGGGCTTGGCCCGTAGGGCCCAGTAGCCGATAGGCTGACGTCCAGTTGTCCCTCGTCTCCACCCACAGGAACCTCCAATGCAAAGCGTCTGCCGTCTCGCCGGACCTGTATGCTACGTAAATCACCTTCCGGATACATGGCGAGCGCGGTTGGATCACTCCAGCCATCGGGCAGAGTTCCTGACAATAACCACCGCGTATTCGGTAATGCCGACCGCGGAGCGGAGCTGACTTCTATGCGTCGCTCACTTACCAGTATCGCAATAAACCTAGAACGGGCCACACCGGGAATATACGCTTCACCAACTCCGACCCGTCGAAGCGTGTCTCGCCGCTTCCCTACAATGCGTTCGACCCTCTCCTGGATGACTTGAAGATCATCTCCGGCCGTGGCGGTATACGCTTGCATCACCGTCCGATCTACTGACCCTCCAGAGCGTAAAAGGAAGTCAACAACTGGACGAGGAACTAGTCCTCCAAAAACTGAATGCTGATACGCCAACTCTCGAGCTGCATGCCCTAAATTGGGGTCATAGCGGACATCTGACCGTTCGAGGCCTTGTATGACTTGAGCATAGACGCTGTCCGATTCAGTCATAATAGCCGCAGCATACCGAGATTGGGGTGTCTCAATTAATTCGATCTGTACGGGCTCGCCCGGCGGAGGGATATCGAGTACTGGCTCTCTCGGTACCTGCGCAGGCTCCTCGCTTAGGCGGTCAGAATGAGGTGGTTGGACGTGTTTAGACGCTATGCCCGGAAGCCGCAAAAACGACTGAGAGTCAAGTATCCAGAATATAGCTGCAAGCAAAGCTGCCGCAATCAGTGCACGCCACATACCGACACGATACCGGTGCATTCTCGCGAATGAAAACTGCACGTGCCACAATCATGCGACCGTGCTCATAGAGGTGAACTAAATGCGCGACATGCGAGATACATCGGGCAAGTCTAGTGGAAATCGGTATGAAGACACCGTCACTGCGGAGCGAGTTGCTCGTGTTTTGTGCCATGACATCGGTTCACCAGCGCGCGCGCTTCGACAGTATTTGGCGATGCTGAAACAGGCACAGAGTGATAATCAAGAGGAACAAGTAGCCTGGCTTTTAGAGCGTATGACGTCCGCTCTCGACCGTCTCGACCGGGTGCTGGATGACTATGGCTCCGCATCACAGCGGGCGGCACCTGGTCACACTACCGACCCGACACCACTTCTAATGGATATCGCTGAAAATATCGGCGTGGCAGTAACCATCGCTAATCCACTCTTTAATTGGCCTTTGGACGAACGTGACACCGCTACGATCATTGAGGAAGTCGTAAAGAATGTAAGAGACCACGCCGCCGGACCATTGCACGTGAGTACGTTCGACCGGACCGTGATATTTCGCGACAGCGGCCAGGGCATTGACTGCGACCCCGAGGACCTCTTCCTTCTGTTCCGACCGGTTCACCCCGCTCAATCGACCCATCGAGGTCTCGGACTAGCGCGGATAAAAACCCTCTTGCAATCAATACGTGCCAGCATAGTACTTGAATGCTTCGGTGCTCACGGTACTCAGGTTTTGCTGCAATTCGCATCAAACGATTAGCTGCCACATCGAATTACAGCCACGAGCTGGCCGCTCCACGCCACATAAAATCAGCTTCCACAAGACCAAAACTGCGCTATAACTCGAGGGCTTTGTGAGCCTATTTGCCAATAAATTACAGGCGACGCACGACAGGAGTAATATCGGAGATGAAATGGCTGTCCTTGAACTAAAGATTTTTCCTGCCGACATCCTGAGAAGTCCCACGGATAAAGTGACTGATTTTGACGAAGCACTCGCAAAGACGGCCGCTGATATGGCGGAAACTATGTACATGGAAAATGGTATCGGCCTCGCAGCGAATCAAGTCGGTCTCTCTATGCAAATGTTGGTCATGGATGTTCCCGATGAAGAAAACCCGACCGCCAGCCGTCTGAAGACGATCATCAACCCAGAGATCCTAGAATCCAAAGGAGAGGTGACTTGGGACGAAGGATGTTTATCTTTCCCCGGCTTGTCGGTCCCCGTAAATCGGGCGGAAACCGTGGTAGTGCGGTACTTTGATGCCAAAGGCGAACGGCACGAAGAAGCAATGGATGGGCTTGAAGCTATATGCCTCCAACATGAAATGGATCATCTCGCGGGCATCACATTCATCGACTATTTGAGCCCGCTAAAACGGAAGCTCGCATTACGCGAGTTAAAAAAGAATCTTGCTACCCCATGAGCGGACCACCGAAAGCAGCCCGAGTCGTCTTTATGGGGACACCGGAATTCGCTGTGCCCTGCGTGCAAGCACTGGCAGAACACCCGTCGTGCGACCTCGTTGCGGCCGTCTGCCAACCCGACCGAGTGCGAGGACGAAAAAAGGAGCCGCAACCACCGCCCGTTAAGGTGGCGGCGGAAGCATTAGGTATTCCAGTACTGCAACCAAGACGTATCAAGACGGGACCTTTTCAAGATCAGTTACGGACGTTACAGCCAACCCTCGCGGTGGTGGCTGCCTACGGGCGCATACTTCCACAGCCCCTGCTAGACCTACCAACACTCGGTTGCGTGAATCTGCACGCAAGTCTCTTACCACGCTGGCGAGGAGCCGCCCCAATTCAATGGAGCATTGCTGAGGGAGACATGGAGTCCGGCGTATGCCTAATGCAAATGGACGTCGGTCTGGACACGGGAGACGTACTGGCAAGAGCTAAAACCCCGATCACCAGCGACGAGACCGGACAGACCCTCCATGATCGCCTGTCGGTAATGAGCGCTACTTTGCTTGCAGAGTCTTTGCCGAAGTTATTGGCCGCCGAGCTTACCCGAATTCCTCAGTCAGGTGATGGTGCGACATATGCGCGAATGCTGACTCGGGAAGATGGAAGAATTGATTGGACACAATCCGCCGTTCGTATCGCGAGGCGAATCAGAGCCTTCTACCCCTGGCCGGGAGCCTTCACTCAAGTCGGTTCTAGTATTCTCAAACTATTTCCAGACCTGACTGTTCAGGTATCGCACGGGGATGCAGCACCGGGCACCGTTATAGATGTGTCAGGTGCCGGTATCCGTATTCGCACCGGCAAGGGTGATCTCATCGTCCGGGAGCTTCAGTTACAGGGCCGACGAAGGATGTCTGCCAAGGAATTCGCAAACGGACGCGCGCTACAACCCGGTATACGCCTGGACTAGTTGATTTAGACCCAACCATTGCTGTTGATTCCCCAATATTACATGGCATTCCTGGAATCAGACCAAGGAAGTTCGAGCCCAAGGCTCCCGGCCAGAGGACTCTGGCTACATGGATCCGGCACTACGAATTCGCTTCCAATGAACCTAAAATTTTTTACCCCGATGACTCTTGCATTCCGTACTGACCAATGCAGTCAGCAGATTTCGGTATACTGAGCTCAAGCGCACGGCATTACTGGACGATCAGCGCAATCGAAAAATTTACACCCTTCTTCATATTTTGTCGTATGCAACCAGTGTCACCAGGAAGTTGATGGGCAAGAATGCAAACCACTATCAATCAGTACAGCATTGATTAACGTTCATTCATATCAATGACTAAGGCACCCCTTACCGATATTCTAAGTGGCACGAATATCGCCTTGATACGCTAGTATTCCTCGCTTCACATTGTGGTGATGTTGACAAGCGCGTCGTGGCGTTCGATAGTTCGGCCGATTTCGTGACTGCCGGCGTGTGGCCATGAGCCCACGCCCCAAACGGAGGGAAGAATGAAGAAATTTAGCAAGCTCGTGGTGGCCATGGTCGCCGTGGCCGGCATCGCGTTCACGGCCGGATGCAAGAGCGACTGTGAGAAAGCCTATGACAACGCCGTTGCAAAGGCTGATGAGAAGACCAAGAAAGATGCTCAGTCCGAAGAGGGCAAGAAAACCTTCATGGACATGTGCGGTAAGCTTCCGGCCGAGGCACAAAAGTGCATGGCTGGCGCTGCTGACGAGAAAGCCATGATGGAGTGTGCAGCCAAAGCTGCTGCTGCCGCGACTGAAGAGAAGAAAGACGAAAAAACTGAGGAGAAGAAGTAATCCGGCACTAGCGGATTCTTCGGGACCTCGGACATCGTCCGAATCTCAACCAAAAGGCGGCTTCCGGCCGCCTTTTGTGTTTAACAATCCCTTTGCGCAGTACCAGGCACTATTGACTCAAACGGTGCTTGTATCTGCTGCCCACTCCAGTTCGAATCTACGTTGAATACGTTCGCAGTACTGGGACTGCTCGCGCTTTAGTAAATCACTCGATACTATTTAAAGGTCATGTACGACGCACCAATCAGATCACCTGGGTTTCTTATTGGCTTGCTCATCCTGACCGCGGCCACCCCTTGCTGGGTATCGTGTAACGACGCCTCTATTGTTGAAGTAGGTGACACCGTAACACTGAACTCTGGTGGCATCGGGGTGGTCCAATATGCCAAAGTAATCCGCCGCGTCGGATTCGAAGATACGACTGAACTTCGCCCAGTTAGGCGCGCTCAGGTGGACGTCCGCGATGAAGATGGATTTCTCGTTGCATCAATGTTTACCAACGAACTTGGTGAGTTCGAATACCCAGAAAACGCAGGACTGCTCAAAGTTACGGTCAGAGCGTTCAGCCGAGGTCCTCGCGTATATACTGGGGTCTACCGCGCCGCCGAAGACCCAAACCCGTGGTCAGTTACTGGAGCCATTGGTGAAGTATCCGAGTTGGTCGTCAGCGAACCGTATGCTGCGGGTGCGTTCAATGTCATCGACCTCGCAATTCAGGCGGGCGATGCAATTGAAGGACTCGTCAGCGATGCACCAGCGCCCGAATTACGGGTAATTTGGAATGAAACATCCTTTCCGGTCTGTGGTGCATGCTTCTACTTCAGTACATTTCGACTAGAACTCACCGGAGCACCAGGGGACGTTGATGCTCATGATGACGACGTAGTGCTACATGAACTAGGGCACTATTTAGAAGCCGCGTACGGCGTATACGGTAACCCCGGCGGCTTCCATGAAGTCTCCCAGCGAGTCAACCCACAATTAGCGTGGTCCGAGGGCTTTGCAACATGGTTTTCAGGATGGATGCGAAAATCACCGGATTATATAGACATACAGCCCAATAATACGGTTTATGCCCTGAATTTAGAGACTCTGGAGCAGGTCATAGCTGGTGTGTCGATCGAGAACGACCCGCAATCAGATTATAGTGAAGGTATTGTCTATGGGGTGATGTGGGACTTATTTGATAGCCCGGTAAATGATGACGATAGCGTTACCTACAACGCACTCACCATTCTGAGTGCTGCCCTCGATCCCCAGGCGGTACTGGACAACGACGGAACCGGACCGGACTTCGTAGATTGGCTTACCAGCTGGCAATGCACCGTCCCTAATGCCGCAGAAGATATTGGTATCCTCACGGAGTCGGTCGGATTTCCATACGATGTAGAATCAGCGAAGGCCCTATGCGCTCCATAGCACCTGTGCTTCAGACCTCGCATATCAATGCGCCCATGAGCTATGCAGGCCCAAGTCGGACATCAGTCAATAAAGCGCAAATCTTCTGGCTCTTCTTTTGGTAGCTCCAATATGCAGTTACCGAGTGGCCTGACCTGGCAACCCAACCTTTCGTCGGGCCTGAACTCATTTGGATACTCAGCGAGGAGCTCTCTTTCTTCATGCGTGGGTGGCGTGAGGGTACCGGACAGAACGCGGACACGGCATGTCCCGCATTCGGCACAGCCTCCACACTCCTGGATGTGCTCTATTTCTTCCATCATCGTATGCCCGAGAAGGGTCAACTCTTCGAAAGCTTCTTGAGTCACACCTTTCCCGACCCACTGAATCGTACCTACAGGTTCCATAGAGCTACAATATCTAAATACCGAGCATCAAGCCACATCCGCGTTATGCACATCATCACAATCGCACATGTGTACTGAGCAAACAGACGGTACGGATATCGGACGAATCGGCCAATCCAAGCAAGCATTTCTGACCAGGGGCTCGTATCTCGCAAAGGCTCCCTCGAAGAAGGGATGATATGCGCACCGAAAGAGCAATGTTCCTAACCACAGATGAATGCCATACGGTTCAGGTGGGGTACTCAGCGCACTTTCTGAGTGCGCTTGAATCAACCACTCGCACTAATCCGACAGGCGTTCTGACAACAGTAGCGAAATCATTTCTTTGGCCGACTCCACGCAGTATCCAAATTCGTCCTCAAGGTGCTTCAGGGTGGCGCGTACGCGCTTACGATCCGCTTCAGATATCTGGTCGTCGTCGCCAGCCAACCAGGTAAGTGCGTCTGATGCTGTTTTACGGACTGTAGGTCTTTGAGCTTCGTAATAGGACCCTTCGAGCTTATCGAATAGGTCGGGAAATAAGTCGCGATAATCGTCCCCTCGGACGGGTCCATTTTGACTAGCCGCGCCAATTCGACCTAATAGGGTCTGTCGAAATCCGGCCGCATCATCCCCGATACTGAAGTGTGCTTCCATTTCAGCCATAAATACTTCGTCAGCGGATTCGAATTGACCAGTAATTGGATTCTCCAGCTTTTCTCCACGCTGTTGATGACTCACATGACGGAGATAGCGTTGAAAAAGTAGGTCATATTGGTCACGAGTTACCAACCCAACTGCCTGAGTTAGCTCATCGATCGCTATGTCCAACCAGCGTTCTCGTACGTCGCTCACGAATTTAAGTGGCTTCAAATACGACCCTTCCGGTTCCATTTGAAGAAAGGGGTGCACAGTAGTTTGGCCGCAGAGATCCGTAATTTCGTCGAGGATAGCCATTGGTGTAACTACTGCATAATCGGTCCGCTGCGCTGCATTAAGAATCACTGTCTTAATTTCCCGAGGACTGGCTCCGACTTTACCTTCATATCCATCTGCTCTGCTCTCGGTCCATAAGTCCGGCAGAAGTGAGCGTAAGGCGCGTACCTTTTCCAGCGCTAGTCCGTGAGGTGCCCTCCCCGTCGCATAGAGCTCCGCCTTCTGCATCGGTGTCAACGATGCAATCGTTCCACGGAGCTCCTTTGGGTAGAGGTCTGTCTGCGGCTTTCTGAGTCGTGTGAGTACGGCCCATAACGCGGCAACATATGTCGCGTGGGGAGCTACGGCCTTGCTCAGCGATTCACGACTAACTTGATCGTCATAAATAAGCTGTTCTGTTGTGTAATCGAGTAAGTAGGGCACACGTACCAAGTCTAGGCGCCCCTTCAGGCTCGGCCAATCCGGACTCTGGGCTTTGTATGCTTCCAGGTAAGTTTCGTTACTTGAGGCAACCATCAACACGTCAAGATGAAGAATCTGATTCGGTAACGTGACCGTTGATTTTTCACTAGTGGCTAGGAGGTATTTGTAGGTCTCCGGTGGCCGCTTGAACAGGTCATTGAATTCTAAAATACCGCGGTTCGCATCCACCAAGTCCCCAAATGCCTCATATAGCGTTGCGCTTTGCAGTACCGCCGGGAGGCTGCTCAAGCTCCTATCTCCTGTAAGCTGCCGAACACCGGCATCCACGTGTGTTTGCGGCTCTACCGTAACTGCCGCTCGACGGAAGCGACGACTCACGAAAAAACGTTCGACCTGGACATGACGCAAGAGCTTGTTGAGATCCCCTTTATATGATGCAAATAGCTTTTCGGCGACGACTTGATTCCGGGGTGATAACTCCCCTTCTAGCAGCGCCTGCGATACAAGTGCGTCGTCTACGGAGCTGCCTGCCGCTTCCAGCGCTGTATGAATCAGTTCGTGCCGGAACTTTACCGGGAGCAGCAGAAGAGGGTGGTCACTCAGTTCACCTGATATCTGAGCATCTATTTTCTCATCATCTAGATAGGCAAAAGTATCCAGCGGGTCTCCATCTGGCTGCCCTCCGAAACCAAGCTTTCTCGACACTTTTAGACTCGGAAAGACCCAGTTAAAGCGATACATGGCACCGATATCTAATCGGCTATAGGCCTCGATGCCCCGAGCAAGGCATCCTAGAATACTCGACTTCGCTGAGCCGTTTGGACCATGCAATAAGATGAGCTTGTTCACTCGTCGCTGGCGCACAAGGTTTTCCACTGCGCGCACCAACGCCATCTGTACGCCTTCCTGCCCAACCACTCGATCACGTCCATCGTCCCAAGGTGCATCGAACAGAGTCCAGCGCGTCATCGAACCATTCGTTGTTGAGACTTGCGATGTTCCATAATGCTGCAAGCAGTCAAAGACATACCGGGCAGCATTTCGAGTTTGTTGACGAGGGAACTCTTGGAACAGGCTCAAGTACTCAGAGAAACTCATAACGCGCTTATTTGCGTCGAAGTCCGCCTGTAGCTGGAGGGCAACATGAGAAAGAAATGCAGACGTGTCCATAACAGAAGGGTAAACGAACCGAACCGGACATGCGACTGTGCTAGAACTGGATTAGGTCGAGAATCGACAGGGGGCGAGATTACTTGACTACCACGCTTAGGCTAACCTTGCGTTTTCGGAGTACCTGACAGGTTTCTTCACTGCACACGCTGAAGCTGGCTTCTGCAGTAAGCGTCTCAGTACCGGGAGCCGTTCCGGTGCAAGTCATCGTTGCGAGTCCAGAGGCTTTCTCCGACTTGATATCTCCATCGCGAGCTTTCAGAACAGATTTTTTGAACTGCACGAGTTTCGAATCAGGCAGCGTAATCTTCGCTGGATAGTCTTTGTTCCACTTGTATCCCTTCGCGGGAAGAATACGTAACTCGAGATTCCCTTCTTTACCGACGACCACTTCGCCCGTGAGTTTCGTAGAGTATAGTCCAGTCTCTTTCAACTGAGCTGAAGCCGTCACAGAAACTACGTACGCTGCACATGCGAGAAGAAGAGCTAAGAACCAGTTTTTCATTTAGACTCCGTAGTTGGCGTTTTGACAACGGCCAAGACTTTGGCGGCCGGCCGCGGGGTTGTCAAACGATCACGAGAAACAATCCAAGTCTTATTGACCGAGAAGACTTTTTTTAATTTCAAAATAGATCAGTCATTTCTTCAGTCATCTGTTCCATGTACCGTTGTCACTGACGATGGGCAATCAACAAACATTCATACGTATCAGCGTCAGTCTGATAGGCACCCTTCTGTGCAGCGTTTTCATAGGCTGTGGAAGTACAGACTCCGAGGCTGCTGCAATCATCCCGCGACAAAAAACTCCCAAGGAACGAAAGCTGGCGCGCGTGAAGAGAGTCAGAAAGGACCTCGAACGATGGAATAAGCGTACGGAAGATCTGTTCTCTGAAGAAACACCAATCCAAAAGCCGAAACCTAAATTCGGAGGTATCGAGCTTGTACGCGTGTGGAGGCGCCATAGCGTGACCGGCGTGATCGAGGTGAAACAAGAGCATCACGGCACCAGAAAAGCGGCCATGCAACGACTTCGTGAGCTCACGCGCACAGATTGGAAGCATTGGAGCCCAATACCTGCCCCGGAACTCGCCGCTGGTCTTGCAACCACATATCCGGAGTTCGCGGAGTGTCCATTCATCATGCAAGTATCTAACACCCCGAAAGATTGGGGTAAGGCCGTCGGAAAACACTTAGCCTGCTACCGAACGGTTAGCGCTCTGGAAAACGCGTTAGCGCGCGAGTTTGTTGTCCGATTCGAGGAAGACTACATGCTTCCATGCAAAAACTTGGAATCGATTACGATCGATGAAGATGGCCCATACATTCGAACGCTACGAAAGCGATGCCGCGCGCTGGGGATCACGGTAACTCCACGAGATAAAGCCATGACGTCCCGAGCACTCATCGAACGCCGAACTAACAACCGTCTGCATAAGAAACGCATAACCAGCAGCGGACGCTAAGGTTGTCCCCTCATACGCCCCTACCCGCTACCGACATGTAGATCACGCGAATGGTGCACTAGCCTTGGCCGCTGCATGTCACCAATATAGTGAATCTTGCGCCGGTGAAATCCCGTGGTACTACTTGTAAAGGCTGGGTTTTCGAGTATCGAAAACAGAGACCGTCTTCCTATGGTTCAAGGAGGAGTACTATGAAGCAACGACTGATCTCGTCCGGAATAGTTTTCGGAATCGGATTCTTAGTTGGACTCGGCGCAACCTACTTTTTACTTGGAAGTAAAAAGACTGCAGATGCGCAAACCATACCTGCGACAGCGCTTACGGATAACGGAAATGCCGGAGCGACAGCCCCAGCTAGTAATGCGCTTACACCAACAGCAATGGCACAGCCCCCCGCAGATGAGTTAGATGCAGACGATGAAGACGACGGCGCTATCTTTGCTGAGGACCCTCGCTCCCCCTTACCGTCAGATGCGCCGGTACCAGAAGGGCCCGTGACTGTAGAAAACAACGACGCCGAGCCGGAGCCTGACTCAAAGGAAAGCGATATCTCCGCAGGGGCCATTCCACCGGCTGGAGCCACTGCAGAATCCGAGACTGAAAAGTGGTGGGAGGACCTATCAGAAACTCGATGCGTGGTGGACCTGGGGCGCGCCCGGGCACTGACGATCAGAAAAGGCAAGCTGAGAGATGGGCAAGTGACCGATTGGGCGAGCGCATTTGGTTCCTTACCGAGAATCGGCTTACTCAGTGCAATGGAAAAAAACGTAGTGATGGTCCATGGCGTCGCAGTCAATGACCAAGGGACGCCTATCGCTGCAGAAATATCGTACGAGCGCCTTGGTAAAACAACACGCGGAATTATCGCACTGCACACACAAGGGCTAAGAGTCACACTTAGGCCGCTAAAAGCTCAATAGATTTAGTAGTCTACGTGCTCAAAGCATCAAGGAGCCCCTCATTAGGAGCGGCGGCAACTGGCAAATGATAATTTTTTTGCCATATATGGTGCAATACACCGTTGACGGACGTCCTTTCACACCGTAACGTACCGCCTGTCGTCACACGGAAAACGCCGTTAGATACGACGCAAATAGCGAACTAGAGTTGAGAGCTAAGCGTTATATTTGGCAGCTTTAGTGATGAACAGTCGCAAGCTGAAGTAAGTTTGTTTGTTTTTTTGGTCATTTTCTTGACGAACAGGCGATACCAGCTCTCATTGCGTGTTGCGGCCATGTGTTCATCTCAGATTTCTGATGACTTTGCATGTGAGGCACGCTCGGGGGGACAATTTGGACAACTTGGCATTGGCAAGAGAAGGCTCGTCAGATAGCAAGCCCGAAGACGGGATGGAGCAGAACAGCGACCGCCGCAAAGGTCGCCGACGCTCTAAGACTATCGCCCTCAAACGCCTTACCCGGCAAGAAATTCAGCAGGGTATTGAACTAGCCGACATGATTGGCTATCGGCGCCCGAAGGCTCGAGACGAATGTGCTGCTGGCCCACGTCCGTGTCCGTATGTGGCATGTAAGCACCACCTTTATCTGGACGTAAACCCAGACACGGGGAGCATCAAGCTCAACTTCCCGGATATTCCCGTTTGGGAGATGAAAGAGACCTGCGCGCTCGACATCGCAGACCGCGGTGGAGTGACTCTCGAAGAGGTCGGAGAAATCCTCAATCTGACGAGAGAGCGCATACGGCAAGTCGAAGTAATCGGCCTTGAAAAGCTGCGAGAAACCGAGTTTGCCGATGACTTGGAGGGCCAGACCGTCGTGGAAGACCGAGGCGAGTAGTCACGGCACGCCTGTAAAGGCATCGACGGTCTATCACCAATCGCCGAGTCACGGGATGTTAGCGGCTCGAAGGCCGCTGACACCAACACCGACAGCATCGGCTGTCGGTACTTCTGCATTTAGAGCTTACTCTTCCGCCTCAGCTAGATTCATTTCTTCAAGGTCTGAAGCATCGTCAGCGCGCCGCCGGCGATCTGTTCGTCGCGTTTCGTACGTGTAGGCCACGAGTTTTCCATCACGAAAGTCCATACGCTCTACACCGTCGGTAACTGTGGCAGTCACCGGACCATCAGGACGTCCAGTCAGTTCTTTTGCTGCAGTCACAGCATCCATTCTATTTTCGTAGTCGGTAACTTGGTCGTGAACGCTTAGTTGGTACATTCAGATCTCCGTGTGTTCGTTCCGGAAGCAAACAACCCATCTTATGGCCCAAGCCCGCCGCCTAGCGTAACGCCCCGCGCATCTGCCGACGACAGCCGTTCTTTCAGCATACGCTGGTGAGCCTGGAGATGCGCTCTTTGAGCCTTCCCGCGGCGGACCCTAGGCGAGGTGCAGCGCCTTGTCAAACGACTTCTGCTGGGGTATGCGCCCTGAGTATATTGGTCAAGGATGAGAAGATAATGTTTTTAGACGAACGTCCTCCAAAACGAGCACTTCTGAGCGTGTCCGACAAGACCGGTCTCGACGACTTAGGCCGCGGACTTGCAGCGGTCGGATTTGAACTCGTATCGACGGGTGGAACCGCTGAAGCTCTGCGTCAGGCAGGTCTTGATGTGACTGATGTGTCTGCAATTACTGGGTTTCCTGAACTCATGGATGGACGGGTCAAAACACTTCATCCAGCCGTGCATGCGGGAATCCTCGCACGCGCCAACAACAACACCGATGTGGCAGAGCTAAAAAAACACGATATTGCTTTATTCCAGCTTGTCGTAGTGAACCTCTATCCATTTAGAGAAACCATCGCGCGACCCGACACAACTCACGATATGGCGCTCGAAAAAATCGATATCGGCGGACCGACAATGGTACGAGCCGCAGCAAAGACCCATACACGGGTCGCAGTAGTCACATCACCAAATGACTATGCAGCTGTACTAGACGAATTGAATACGACCGACAACATCAGCGCCTCCACTCGAGCAAAACTGGCGAGCAAAGCATTTGCGCACACGGCGGCATACGATGCTGCGATTGCAAACTGGATGGCAGCTCAAGTTTCAAATGAGGTCGAAGCGCTACCATCCCTTATGACTGTGCGTGCGAGTAAAATACGCGACCTCCGTTATGGGGAAAATCCCCACCAGATTGCAGCACTCTACGATGTCAGTGGTGATGGGTGGTCCAAAGCGGTGGTTCATCAAGGAAAGGCACTGTCGTATAACAATCTGCTAGATTTGACCGGCGCTTACGACCTCGTGAGAGATCTGAGCGGTGGACCCGCTATCACAATCATCAAACACACTAACCCATGTGGGGCTGCAGTACACCAAGACGGACTAGTATCGGCATATCATGCTGCGAGAGAATGTGATCCAATGAGTGCCTTCGGCGGGATCGTTGCGGCGAACCAACGTGTTGGAGCTGACTTAGCGGTCATTCTAACAGAGACCTTTCTTGAGGTAGTTGTTGCTCCTGACTTCACGGATGACGCCCTTGCAATTTTGAGAAAGAAAAAAAATCTCCGAGTTGTGCAAATGCCCCTCATATCGCCTGATGGTCTTCCTTTTGTACTTCGACGGGTTGATGGAGGATTTATTGCGCAGGGCCCGGATACCCGTCGTGTAGACCTATCTGAGTGTGAGGTAGTTTCCGCGCGCGCTCCAAGTAATGCAGAACTCTCGTCCCTCCAATTCGCCTGGGAGGCATGCAAACACGTCAAATCGAATGCCATTGTTTTCGCGCGCGGCACCGCGTTGGCAGCAGTCGGTGCCGGACAGATGAGTCGTATCGACTCGGTAAACCTTTGTAAAATGAAGGCAACAAGGCCACTGAATGAAGGGACTGTCCTAGCGTCAGATGCCTTTTTTCCGTTCCGCGATGGATTAGATGCCGCACATGAGGCGGGCGCTACCGCGGTGGTCCAACCGGGAGGCTCTCGGAATGATCAGGAAGTGATCGATGCGTGTAATGAACATGGGATGGCTATGATCTTCACAAAAACTCGACATTTTCGGCACTAATGCGGGTTCTAGTCATCGGTAATGGCGGCCGGGAACACGCCCTCGCGAAAGCCTTGAATGACAGTCCGTCTACTACGGACGTGTATGCAACACGCCCCAATGCGGGGATGATGAGTTGCACAAAGGCCATAGACGTCGATCCGATTGACTGCCCCTCCGTCGTCGAGTCCGCTCAAGAACTCAATATCGATTTAGTGGTCGTTGGACCGGAGGCCCCATTAGTAGCTGGGCTTTGCGACCAATTACGCGCAGTCGGTATCCCGGCGTTCGGGCCAAGTCAACGCGCTGCAGCTCTAGAAGGCAGTAAAGCCTTTGCCAAAGACGTCATGGCAGCAGCAGGAGTACCAACCGCTGCATACGGGACCTTTACGACAGCGGAAGATGCCTGCAGTTTTGTCGACCAACATGGAAAAGCCATGGTCGTAAAAGCAGATGGATTGGCCGCAGGTAAGGGCGTGATTGTGTCTGAAAGCGTGTCCGAGACCCACTCCGCAATACACGAAATCCTCGGTGGCTTTGTCGGAGATGCTGGTCAGCAGATCGTAGTGGAAGAGAAATTAGTAGGCCCTGAGATATCGGTCATTGCACTTGTTGATGGAACCACAGTGCGCGCATTTCCATCGGCACGGGATCATAAGCGCGTAGGTGACGGTGATACTGGACCGAATACCGGCGGTATGGGTGCGTTCTCTCCGATTCCGCACCTCGGAACAGAGGTTGAAGCACAGATACTAGAATCCGTGCTTCAACCAACCGTGCTCGAACTGCACTCCCGTGGAATACCCTTCTCCGGGTTCCTCTATGCTGGACTGATGATGACTGTCGATGGTCCGAAGGTCCTAGAATTCAACGCCCGTATGGGCGACCCCGAATGCCAAGCGCTGCTAATGCGCTTTCGTGGTGATTTAGCCCAAGCCCTGTACGCAACAGCCACCAATCGGCTGGATGAGGTGCAACTGGACTTCGATCCGCGCCCATCCGTTTGTCTGGTGCTTACGTCCGGCGGGTATCCAGCCCAGTATACGAAAGGATTGCCGATATACGGGGTAACGAAGGCCAACGAGTCGCCTGGTATTTTTGTGTACCACGCAGGTACCAAATACGTAGATGAGCAGCTTGTCACGTCCGGTGGACGCGTACTAGGGGTCACTGCTCTTGGTAACGATTACGAGGATGCTATTCACCGAGCATACCGCGCGGCCGACCTAATCCATTTCGAAGGTCTACAACGCAGAAGTGATATTGCAGCCTCAGCGTTGCGCGGGGCTCAGCGCGGATAAGTTAAATGCCTGCACATGCAGATTCCGCTTATTCGCCTTAGGTGAGCGGCTGGAATCCATCTGAATCAGTTCGCACAATGCCGCCGTGCTCTGGGCGAAGCGGCAGGTCAGGATTGGGCAAGTAATGTACGCTGACTGCGTATAAATTACGCTCAGCTAGCGCACACAAGCGACTTTCAGGTGACTCTAAAAGGTCCAAATACGCCACAAGTCGTTGATGCTCTGAATCAGGTGCCGTTCGCAAAAGCTCACGCCGACTGGCGCGTCGCGGTACAGGAAAGTTAGCAGCGGCTGGAACAAGTCCTCTGGTTGGATGCCCCTGGAACAGCCAGGTAACAAAGTATGGATCCGAACGAAGATGCCTAACACAACCGCGATGCATGACCCGCTCGCGGAAGGCGAGTTCGCGAGCCAGGTGACCTGTATTACAGCCAGCTGCGGATGCGATCGCCTCTGCGACTTCACTACAAAACGGCGCGCGTCGGTCACGTATCTGATAGGAGCGTGGGTCGATACGAAGCCGTATTTCCCGTATTTTGAACCGCCCTGTACCCATTCCATGAAAGAGTGGCGGTAGGGCGTCCACACTGTTGTAGCGATGCAGGGGTAGAATGGCGACCACCGGTACACCCACGGCGGCTAGTTGCTCTGGTAATTGCTCCGTATCGGATATTGTAATGTGCACTTCTGACACATGAGCAGGCACAGCACTGGGTAACTCAGATGCTTCGGTAGATAGTGCCAAAGATACATCCGGCCAATTCGGAATAGCCTGTCCGGATTGCCACGGCAGAACCACCGTAAGTCCCCGCACATGAGAAGGAAGCAGGCCCTGGTCTTTTTTCGCCAAATGAACTTCAAATACTGGGCGAAGGTCTGCAGGAGCGGTGCGCGCAAGATAACCATAAAGGTCAGCATCCGGGTCCAGGAGAATGCGAGTGGTATGGTCACCACCCTGCGACCCGATGCGTAACAGTACTCTGCCATCATCGACGACGACGTCGCCTGCGTCCGTCTTACGGATGTACTCCACACGGTCATGTGGGCTGCCGGACACAATTTCTACGAATGGCGTAACAGGTCTTGTTACCCGGTCCGTCATACGGTGCTGTTCATAACGGGTTCTAGTGCGTCACAGGTTCGCCGACTTCAGCATCGTCGGTAGGACTCTCGGATATGGCGCGCACACGGGCCAAAAGGTCAACGAAGGCCCCCTGCTCTAGTGCATGGCTCAAGACTTCATCCATATGCTCGACGAAGATCACGTCAACACGCTTCAATATCGCCTTCGGTATATCCACGAGGTCTTTTTTATTCAGTTTTGGTGCCAGAACATGTTTGATCCCGGCGCGATGCGCCGCCATCGTTTTCTCCTTGAGTCCACCGATCGGCAGCACCCGCCCACGCAGCGTAATCTCACCGGTCATCGCTACATCGCCTCTAAGTGGAATCGACGTAAGAGCGCTTACCAAGGCAGATGCAGTGGTAATGCCCGCGCTTGGACCGTCTTTAGGAATAGCACCTTCGGGATAATGGATGTGTAGGTCTACATTTGAATAGAAATCAGGGTCCAGACCCAGTTCAGTGGCCCGAGACCGGACATAGCTCATGGCTGCATGCGCAGACTCCTTCATCACATCACCCAGCTTACCGGTAATGGTGAGCTTGCCTTTACCGGGCATTTTCGTCACCTCAACGTTCAGAAGGTCACCGCCTGCCATCGTCACGGCCAATCCGTTTGCTACACCTACCTTACCGACTTCATCTGCGGTGTTGTGGCGGAACTTACGTGGTCCGAGATACTTGGTGACCTTCTTTGCATCGATCCGAAATGAGCGTTCTCCACCGTCGCGGACTACGTCACGGGCTATCTTGCGGCACACTGACGCAATCTCACGCTCGAGGCTCCGAACCCCTGCTTCCTTCGTGTAATGGTTCACGATGGTCTTCAGAGCCGAATCCGAAAACGTGATATCAACATCGCCGATCCCGTTATTTTTCAACTGTTTATCCAGCAGGTGGCGGCGGGCGATTTGGAGCTTATCGAACTCCGTGTAGCCGGGTATCTGGATGATCTCCATCCGATCTTGGAGAGGCAAAGGTATAGAATGAAGACTGTTGGCGGTCGTTATGAACATGATCTCGGAGAGGTCGTACTCGAGATCAATGTAATGATCGACGAATGTCGCGTTCTGCTCCGGGTCCAGTACCTCTAACAGTGCACTAGATGGGTCCCCGCGGAAGTCCATCGACATCTTGTCCACCTCGTCGAGAAGGAAGACTGGGTTGTTCGAATCTGCTTTCCGAAGCGACTGCATTATCTTACCAGGGAGAGCACCAATATAAGTACGCCGGTGACCACGAATCTCGGCCTCGTCACGAACCCCGCCAAGCGAGAGCCTTACAAATTTACGACTGGTGGCATGAGCAATCGACTTTGCTAATGATGTCTTCCCGACTCCCGGAGGTCCGACAAGACACAGGATTGGCCCCTGAAGGCGTTTCACTAGCGAATGAACGGCAAGGTATTCTAGGATGCGCTCCTTGGCCTTCGAGAGACCATAGTGTTCAGAATCCAGTAGTTCCTCGGCTTGTGTCACATCGAGATTATCCTCAGTCACATCCGACCAAGGAAGCGTCAGTACCCAATCGATGTAGTTGCGGACAACCGTCGCTTCCGCACTCATTGGTGACATCATCTTAAGCTTGCGAAGCTCTCTTTTGAGTTTGTTTCGAGCTTCATCAGACAGGTTTTTTTTCTGAATTCTCGACTCAAGCTCCTGGATCTCATTCTTGAACTCGTCTCGCTCTCCAAGCTCCTTCTGTATCGCTTGCATCTGCTCGTTGAGGTAGTACTCCTTCTGCGTCTTCTCCATTTGCTTTTTGACGCGAGAGCGGATCTTTTTCTCTACAAGTAAGATTTCGATTTCGGACTGAATGAGCTCATACAAACGTTCTAGGCGCTCTTTCGGATCCAAGGTTTCCAAGATCTCTTGCTTATCGTTTAGCTTGAGCGACAGGTGCGCCACTATGGTGTCGGCGAGCCGGGCCGGATCTTCAATCGTCGAGATACTAACCAGCATTTCGGGTGGAATACGCTTATTAAGCTTCACATAGCTTTCGAACGTAGACTGAACAGAGCGCATCAGCGCCTCTAAGTCCATCTGCTCTGTGCTCGTCGACTGGATCTCCTCTACCTCGCACTGAAAGTAGCGTTCATTTGGAACAAAACGGTGGATTCTCGCTCGACGCTTACCCTCAACCAGTACCTTGACCGTACCATCGGGCAATCTCAGCAACTGGATAATCGTGCCCAGAGTGCCCATACGAAAGATGTCGTCAGGACTGGGTGCGTCTGTTTTTGCCTTCTTTTGCGCAGCCAACAGGATGTCTTTGTCGGTCGCCATCGCCTCGTCAAGAGCAGCGATGCTTTTCGCGCGCCCTACGAAGAGCGGCACCACCATGTGTGGAAAGACAATAATATCCCTCAGTGGGAGTAGAGGAACTACACGGGTGCTTTCAGGTTTGCGGTCATTAAAGAACACGACAGCTCTCGATTATCGCCGACCGGTACGGCCGGCGGGCGACATTATGCAGACTCGACAGCGGAGCGTCGCGCTGGCGCTACTCGCGAGTCCTGATTTTGGTAAACGACCATAGGCTCGCGGAGGCCAGCGATGACATCTTCGTCGATCACAACTTCCTTGATGTTATGTTCAGATGGCACATCGTACATGACGTCCATAAGCGCTGTTTCCAAGATAGCACGTAGGCCCCGAGCACCACTCTTACGCTCTAGCGATTTACGTGCGATGGCAAGGAGGCTGCTATCCGTAAACTTGAGTTGAACGCCATCGATTTCGAAAAGTCTACGATATTGTTTTGTCAGCGCATTTTTGGGCTGCGTCAGGATCTGGACTAAGGCGTCTTCGTCCAACTCGTGCAACGTGGCGATGACCGGGAGACGGCCGACAAACTCCGGAATGAGGCCAAAGTTCAGGAGGTCTTCAGGTTGTACACCTGCCAGGGTCTCCCCGAGTGGCTTTTGCGTTTGAGAGGCAACTTCCGCCCCAAAGCCCATAGTCTTCTTCCCGACGCGCCGTTGGATGACTTTGTCGAGCCCGACGAATGCGCCCCCGCAGATAAACAGGATGTTGGTAGTATCCACCTGCAAGAACTCTTGCTGAGGGTGCTTTCGCCCACCTTTCGGCGGAACATTCGCAGTAGTGCCCTCAATGATTTTCAAAAGTGCCTGCTGGACTCCCTCGCCACTCACATCGCGCGTAATCGACGGATTCTCAGACTTACGAGATATCTTGTCGATTTCGTCGATGTACACAATGCCGCGGACTGCCGTTTCAACGTCATGGTCGGCTGCCTCTAGCAAGCGTACAATGATATTTTCGACGTCTTCGCCAACGTAACCGGCTTCTGTGAGTGTTGTCGCGTCTACAATGGTGAAGGGAACTTTCAGGATGCGTGCTAGGGTTTGCGCTAACAGTGTCTTGCCACTGCCAGTGGGGCCCAATAGCAGGATGTTGCTTTTCTGTAGCTCGACTTCGTCGCGAGTTGTATCTGCGTCAATCCGCTTGTAGTGGTTATAGACCGCTACTGACAGGGAGCGTTTGGCAGCCTCCTGGCCGATAACGTAGTCATCGAGGACGGCTTTTATTTCTTTGGGTTTCGGCACCGACGAGAAAGGGACTCGCTCGTCCTTCTCAATCTCTTCCGCAATGATATCGTTGCAAAGGGCAATGCACTCGTCGCAGATATACACGGTCGGGCCGGCGATGAGCTTTTTGACTTCCTTTTGGCTCTTTCCGCAAAACGAGCAGCATAGGTTGCCATTTTCTCTTCGCCTATCCAATGTCCGACTCCTTTTACCCTAGCCGGCTTGCCGCCGTGGGTAATTACTTTTGGCACAGGGTGCCTTTGGGCGTTTAGCTCAATCGTTCCGGGCCCGGACTGTCAAGTTTTCAGCCCCTGTCTGACTAGATGCTCGACGCGCGGTCCGGTTTTACAAGTTATCTGATCGGCTACCTGTCTATCAATCTTGAGCACCTGCAGAAAACCGACGAAATGCCCGGTTTATTCGTCTACGCTCCGCTCCAGCACCTCATCCACCAGCCCATACTCCACAGCGGAAGAACCTCGTAAGTAGAGATCCCTATCAATGTCGACCGCGACCTGCTCCTCACTACGATTGGTATGTTTCGCAATAAGACGAACGAGTTCACTCTTTAGCAAGGTAAGCTCGCGCGCTCGGATGTCAACATCTGTCGCCTGGCCAGTGAAGTAACCCACAGGCTGGTGCAGATGTAACCGGGAGTGTGGCAGCATGAAGCGCTTGCCGGGCTCACCACTCGCGACAAGCAATGCCGAAACATTGGCTGCTTGGCCTACGCATATCGTGGAAATCGGGCATCGTATGTACTGCATCGTGTCGTAAATCGATAAGGCAGGCTGGACTGGCTCACCCGGCTCAATACCGTGGGAGTTGATGTAAATGTGTATATCTTTTTCCGGATCCTGCGCCTCCAGGAATAACAACTGAGCTACAAATTGTTCAGCGAAAACATCGCTGATATCACCGCCCATAAATAAAATGCGGTCTTGGAGTAGACGGCTGTAAATGTCGAGCGATCGCTCGCCACGGTGCGTTTGTTCGATAATCGTGGGTATGTATCGGGAGCGAGGCATTCGGTGATCCCCTCTTATTCTTCAGTCTCTGTCTCAACCGCCGGTTCGTCGCTCGATGCTGACTCCGACTCACCATCTTCTTCGCTCGACGGTGTGCCACTATCCTGCACCTCGGTTTCTCCGTTGTCGAGTTGACCTGCCTCTGCTGGCGGTTCGTATGGCTCAACTCCGTTTGCAGCGTTCTCGATAGCGTGCTCGATCAACCACTCTAACGCTGCGTCATGAAGCATGTCTTGCCGAACAGATTCAATTCGCCCCGAGCGCGTTAGTTCGGCACGTAGCTTAGGAAGCGGCATTTGCAGCATTCCGGCCATCTCAGATAGTTTTTCGTCCAGATCAGCTTGGTCCACTTCCAATGACTGTTCATCAGCGATTGCGTCTAGAACCAGATCAGTGCGAGCCAACTTCTTCGCGCTGTCCTCCATGTGTGGACGCTGCATTTCCATTATTTGGGAAAACCATTCATCCTGCATTCCCTGCATCTGAAAACGCGTGCGCATCTGAGATTCGAGGCGTTCGAGAGAGGCGTCTACCATGGCTCGAGGCGTATCAATGGGGTTAAGCGAGAGGGTTTGGTTGATGACAGACTCTCGGAGTCGCGCCTGCTCTTCCTGCCGTTTATTTTCCGCTATTTTGTCGTAAACGGAGGCGCGCATGGCCGACAAATCATCAAATTCCAAATCCTTCGCCAACTCGTCATCCAGGTCAGGGACGACTCGTTGACGGACTGCTTGTACAGTAACGCTAAATATGGCCTCTTTACCGGCCAAGTCTTCGCTGCCATAGTCCTCAGGAAAGGTCACTTCGATCGTTCGCGAATCGCCGGCTGCTGCGCCGATAAGCTGGTCCTCAAACCCGGGTATGAAGCGTCCAGAGCCTATTTCTAGCTCTTGCCCGTCTGCTGTCCCCCCTTCAAACGGCTCTTCGGCGTCTTTCAAGGTTCCAGAGTAGTCGATAGTGAGGACGTGGCCGGTATCCGCAGCTCCATCAACCCCCTCTAACTCTGCATGCTCCTGTCGCATCGCCTCAAGGCGCTCATTCAGCTCCTCATCTGTCGGCTCAGCATCTTCACGGGTAATTGCAACCTGGTCCAAACCAACCAACGACACCTCAGGTTTGATCTGGATGCGAAGAGTGAAGTGGTACGGCTCCCCTTCCGAGATGCCAGACTGGTCGATCTCGGGCATCGTCAACGGGCTCAGGCCGGTCTCTTCTATCGCCGCTGGATAGAACTCTTGCAGCAGCTCACGGGTCGCGCCTTCTGTCGCTTCGCCTCGATACATCTGCTTTACGAGACCCATTGGCACTTTGCCGGGCCGGAAGCCTCGGACACGAGCCGTCTTGCTAATGCGCTTGTATTGCTTCACCAGCGTACGCTTCACCGCGTCCGCGGCAATTTCGACGACGACTTTTTTCTCGACCGAGCTGATATCCTCGACCGTAACCTGCATATGATTCTGAGACATGGCTTTGACTCGACCTCGGCCCGCATTATGTAGCGGTATCTTTTCGTAACCCCTCTAGCAGGGCTCATCGAAACAGGTGGTACGAGAGGGGGGACTCGAACCCCCACAGGAAAATCCCACTGGAACCTAAATCCAGCGCGTCTACCAATTCCGCCACTCTCGCATACTTGCTTCGCCCTGAAGAACGCTATTACACGTCCGCCAAGGAGAAAAATAACTGCTGGCGCAGTCGGGGTGTCCTAACAGAATCTGATCGGTCCCGAAATGACGAAATGAAAAAAGTTTCTATTCACAGACGCTGCGTGCCGCCTGACGGAACCGTTTCCTCGTAGGACTGCAAGTCGCCACGCCGAATTCGGCAGATGTTGTTAGGCCGTAAAAAAGGTTGGGTACGCCCGGCAGGATTCGAACCTGCGACCCTCGGCTTCGAAGGCCGATGCTCTATCCAGCTGAGCTACGAGCGCACGGAGGATTGCCGCTGTTACCAACGACTGTCGAACATAGTACGCCGAAACGCCTATGAAAGACATGGGGTGGCTGACGGGGCTTGAACCCGCGACTCCCGGAATCACAATCCAGTGCTCTACCAACTGAGCTACAGCCACCATGAAACGTTGCTCCTAACGGAGAACAATGCACAACCGACAGACGTCGGCGTATCGTGCTGGTGTCGTGTCAATCATTCTGTCAACGAACACAACCATGTACTGGTTACCCAGCGCATGTGAGCGGCACCCATCAGGATACGGCGCTTTCACGGCCGAACCGCTCTATGGCACGCCTGACAGGATTCGAACCTGTGACCCTCGGCTTAGAAGGCCGATGCTCTATCCAGCTGAGCTACAGGCGCTCAACGAACGAAGAGTCGGTGTAGGTGATTGGTTATCGAGTGTCAACCCCTTTCGCATGAGCTAGCGGAGCCACATCCACCAGCCTAAATCAAAATGCGAAGTGAAGGTGCGTTATCGAAAGACACTGCATGTGCATCTAAGCACCATGATTCTCGCGTTGAGGGGTGACGTAGATAAGAATCGCCTGCTACGTTCACGATATGAGTACCGAGGATCAAACAAAGGGTGCCGAGGGACAAAAAACGGAGTCGGAGTCGGATGGACTCGATATCGCACCACTCGATGACCTGGAAGAAGCTGCCCGTAGCGTTCTGAACACGATTAGCAGAGTAAGCTCTCGGGTATTGTGGGGTAGCCTCATCGCCTATGGCCTCTCCGCAGTAATAGGTGTCTCCATTGCGTTTACACAGGGCGTACGAGATCCGTTTTTCTTTGCAGCGATGTACATCGTTCTCTTCGTCTACATCTTGTCGTATATCAAAGCACACCAAGGACAGGCGCGGATACGCAGTGCCATTACACTCGTAGTGGTGGAGGTCCTAATAGCGTTTTGGGTCTTCATTCTGATAGACAGAATACCGGCACGACAGGTGTTTCTGAGCTCGGGTGATGCCGTATCGACGGGTTCTATCGTCATGCGAGATACCCTGCTTACATTGTGGGGTGCTATAGGTGCGCTCTGCATCACTGCGATCGGTCTTTTAGTCCACTGGCTTTGGATCGGGCGGCTTCGGAGAGAACTGCAGTAGCTGTCCTGAGCGCTATCACCGGCTAAATTCAGATGGCAATTAGCCACTTGATTGTATGATTGCGGTGCCGTGGGTTGAGCGCTTTCTTTTCAGCCGCGTGAGACGCATCGCAAGTTAATTCTGTAGCCGCCGTCGTACTGGCATCTACCCATTTCCCAGGAAACAAACCTACCTGTCATGAACCGATTGCCAAGACCGACAATGTCGCGAGGACTGAAGTACGGAGCGAATATGCCATCTTAGCTTCACCATCCGTCATGAAAGCGTATAAAAGGACACGTAAGTAGAAGTAGATACCGACCGCACTGTTTAGAACAGCTAGAAGAATCAGCCCAGGAAATGTGTCACTACTGGTGCCCAGAACGTCTCGAATAAGCGCCACTTTGCCAAAAAACCGCCGGTGGGCGGTACGCCTACCGAGAAACCTGACTCTCGCGATCATTAGTTCGATGTAGAGGCGTTACCAGACATCCAACGACAAAGCCGAGACTTAGAGGCAGCGTGGCTTCTAGGTCCCCAAACATCGTTCACTCTCCGCTGTTCGGCGTTGCGAAGCTGGCCGGACCAGCCGGCTGAACCCCGCCCGAACGCTCAATCCTTCCCGGAAGATCTTTGTCCTCAAATGCAATTCCACGCCTACTCCGCTTTATCTTCTCAGTCACGGGTGACCTGGCCTCAGCCAGCTCTGGGCGAACATGAGCGACATATGCATCGACTGAGGCGTGGGTTTTTTCCATCAACACGTTGGGACACAGTCCAACGAAGATGATCAACACCACCAGAGGAAGCAGGTATATCGCCTCCCGTAGGCTGAGATCGCTCAGCTGGCCATTGTCATCGTGGGTGATCGGGTCACACATAATACGCCGGAACATACTGAGCATGTAAACCACCCCCAAGACCATACCTAGCACTGCCAGGACTGCGAGCGTTGTGGTCACAACACGCCAACTAGACAGCCACTCAACCAGACCGTTGAGGTTGTCATACAGGCCAAGGCTCGGTTTCCAGCCTGAGAGAGGAAGCAGCTGTGAATGCAGCGCTTCCTGAAAGGTACCGCTGAGGATGAGAAACTCGCCGGCGAAGCCACTTGTTCCTGGCACCCCAATGCAGGAGAACATCATTACTGTTAGTACCGCGGTAAATACCGGGAGTCGCTTCGCAATGCCGCCGTACGCTGTAACCGTGGATGTCTCGCGTCGCTCAGTCAGTATCCCTACACACAGTATGAGACCACAGACGGTAATGCCGTGACTAAACATCTGCAGGAGTGATCCCTCGACTCCCGCCTCGGTGAACACAAATATACCGAGCAAGATGAAGCCGAGCTGACTCAAAGAAGCGTATGCGACGAGCTTTTTCACGTCCGTCTGGGCAAAAGCCAAAAAGGCACCGTAAATAATCCCGATGACAGCGAGCACCATAATGGGTTTGCTGAAGACCCCGGCTGCATGGGGAAACAACGGTATACAAAAACGCAGGAAAGCATATGCGCCGATATTCAACAGCATACCGCTTAGAAAAACAGAACCCGCGATAGGAGCTTCCGTGTGAGCGTCAGATAGCCAAGTATGAAAGGGGACCAATGGAACTTTAGTAGCGAACGAAAAAGCAATGGCGAGGAAAATCCATACCTGCTCATTATGCGTAAGCTCCAAGGCCAAAATATCGGTGTATGCAGACGAGGAGGCCCCGGTCTTGCGATAGAGGTAAACCAGCGCAACGAGCATGAGCGATGTGCCGAAGACCATGTATGCCATGAACTTCTTAGCCGCATAGCTCCGAGCCTTCCCACCCCAAATACCGATGAGCAGATACAGCGGAATTAGTAACGCCTCGCAGAAGAAGTAAAACAGAAACAGGTCGAGAGCTAGAAGGCAACCTAGCGTTCCTGTCTCAAGAAGCAGGACACAAACGATAAACTCTTTGACTCGCGAATGGACAGCGGATGTTGCACTCAGTAATACGATAGGCGTCAACAGCGTTGAAAGCATAACGAGCAGTAGGTTCAATCCGTCTATCCCAAGAAAGTAATGAATTCCTCCCGGGACCCATTCGAATCGTTCGACCATCTGAAACCCAACAATGGAGTCAAACTCACGCCAAATGACAATGGCGCCCAGGAGAGTAAGAGTCGAAATGAATAGGCCAACAGCTTGCAACGCTTTCCGGTTATCTTTCGGTACAAATATCGCTAGCAGTGCTCCAAACAGGGGCAGAAAGATAACGAGCGAAAGAAGCGGATAGCTCGACGCAATCTCAACAAAAGGATCCTGCGTGGACATGGCTTAGACCCCCACCAATAGCGCGAGTAATATCAGACCTATAGCGATATAGACCGCATATGCGGGAAACTTGATGGTCCGTAGCAGTGCGAATGCCGTACCTACATGCCGTATGACAAACCCAACGGACCGCACCACCACAAGATCGATCAGAAATTCGTCTACCACACGGTAGAGAAACTGAGCGATGCGCGCATATGGTCGAACAATGAGAAATTCGTATCCCTCGTTTACGTACAGCGAGTGGGTCATTGCCGAATGGAGCCGTGGAAAACGCTCTATCAACACTGTCGGTATCGATGACACCCGCCCATACGAAATATAAGCGAGAACCACCCCAAGCAGGGCCGATAGTGGTGCCATCGCTACCCATGTCGGTTCCGACGTAATCTCCAGGCGTGTGTGAGCAATCGAAAACACGGGATGCAGCCAATCGATGAGGGGCTCTCCCCACCAACCAGCTACCACCGCAAGTGTCGCCAAGATCGCCATCGGTATGGTCATAGACAGCGGCGCTTCGTGTACCTGCGTCCAGATAGCCTGGTCAGACCTCGCTACACCTTCAAACGCCAGGAAGTACAGCCTGAATGCGCAGAATGCAGTCAGGAAGCCCGTGAGCAAGCTAATGAACCAAAGGATGCGATGTAGCGCTGGTTTTTGTAGTACCGTAGATACGGAGGAGTTGGTCAAGGTACCCTCAACAGTGACTTGTTGCATGTACTTCCCGTCACCATGCGCATAGAGCATCCCTCCGATTACAGACCCAGCGTGCAATACAGCGTCCGTACGACCCGCCAATGCGGTAAACGTGCCATTGGAGTTCATCTGAAATACGCCGGCACGGGGACCCTCTTCGCCGAATATCGCCCGCCCCATCGCAATTACGGTGTCTGATCCGCGCGCAAGACCATTTAGGAACTGCACCTGGACTCCATCCGCCTTCACCGCCACCTTGTCGAATCCACCGGCAGAATTGAGTTTTAGAAGCTGTCCTTGGGCTGTAGTGGCCCAAACAGTATCTTGGACGCGCGCCATGTCGGTGATCGTGGCAGAGGTCGGCGATTGAATAGCGGTCCACTCTGTGCCGTCCCACTGCAGCAGAGTCCCGCCGTTACCGCCGACATAGACCTGGCCAACACTATTCGTTGCAATGGCTCGCAAGGTAGACTGGGTGGGCACATGTATCTTCTTTGCAGCGTGACCGTCGAAATGCACTACCCACCCCTGCTCGCCCACTGCCCACACGTTGTCATCAGCGACTGCAGCCACCGCTTTGAATCCCGGCTGTGGCCCTGCTGATGGCACATATATTCGCTGCCATGTGCCGCCGTCAGCACTTCGAAACAGTGTCGCGTGGTCGGATACCGCCCAATAATCACCACCCGGGGCGCGGGTAATTCCTCGAACGTTGGATGGTACGGCTTGGCGTACATCTCGAATCTGAGCCACGGTGACGGGGAGTCGTGATTGTGACCAATGACCGTCACCGGCAGTAGACAGAACCACACCATGCCGCCCACCGAGCAACATCCCGTCGACGTCTGCATACGAGGCATGCGCATTTTCTGGAAGCGATAAAGCCTGTCCCCGAGAATATACCTCCCAGAGAACCTCCCCCTTCGAGTAATAGCCGGATAAAAATGGAAACCCAGCAATGGCACAGCAGGCAACAAGAAAGGTGGCGCGCGTAATAGGCATTTTTGCCTTCAAACCACCCATTCTGAACACATCCTGCTCATGCTGCATGGCGCGTACAACAGAGCCAGCCGCGAGGATGAGAACTACCTGAAAAAATGCATGAGTTATCGAGTAAAAAATGCCCGCGCCATAGGCACCTACACCGACGGCGAGTAATGCAAATCCCAACTGAGACATGGTGATGTATGCAAGTGCCGTTTTGATATCTCTCTGTACTAACGCCAGTACGGCTGCAAAGAGCCCAGTAAATGCACCAATGGTGGCCACCACCCCCATGGCAACGGGCGACATCGTATACATGAAACTTAGCCTGGCAATCACGTAAACGACCGCAACCATTGTCATCGCAGCATAAGTCAGAGCGACTGCGGGCGTAGGACCATGCATAGCGTCGGGCAACCACACATGAAATGGAAGCTGAGCGGACTTGCTACAAACACCCGCAAACAACAGGATGCATGCTGCAGTAAGCGTATACGGGTCGTGAAACGGACCGTATTCGCCGGAGATAAACGTCCATTTCAGTGCATTGAAATCCGTCGTTCCGCCCGCATGAAATAGAATAAGGATGAGACCCACGAGAAATGCAGCATCGCCAATACGGCTAATGATAAAGGACTTCTGACTCGCCTGTGCACTCCGCTCCTCAGCGAACCAGTCACCGACCAGCAAGTAGGATGCGGCACTGATGCCTTGCCAGCCCAAAAACAATATAAACAGGCTCTTCCCAAGGATCAGCACAAGCATCGCGAAGACAAACAGTTGGAGATTGAAAAAGTAGCGAGCGTATGCAGATTCAGCGCGCATGTACCCGGTGGAAAAGATATGTACGAGTAATCCGACGCCAGTGACAACGAGTAGTAGGACTGCCGACATCGGATCGAGACAAAAAGCAATATCGAATTGAAAGATACCCGATACGGCCCAAGTCCATGCGTTAAACACAATCTGTGGGTTATCCGCATTCGACTCGGCGACTTGCGCCATGGCGTAAAAGGCCCGCAAGGATAGGGTGAACGCGACACTCATCACTCCTATCGACATTGCGTGTACGACGTTTCGACTGAGTCGCCGGCCAAACAGCCCAATCGCCACGGCCGCTACCAGCGGCAGCGCTATGATTGCAGGTAATAATGAAGTGGCATGAACAGTCATTTAGGGCCTCAAGACTCGAATTTCGTCAATATTGACCGACCGAGTCTGCCGAAAAACATTGAAAATAGTGGCTATTCCAACACCTAACTCCACAACAGCTATCGCCATAGCCAAGCAGACCATCGCGTGCCCTTGTGAATCCCCGTGTAGGCGGGAGAACGCGAGAAAAGTCAAACTCGCGGCATGTAGCATAAATTGCACACTCATTTGTACGACTAAGGCACTGCGACGTGTAAGTACACCGAATGTGCCGGTCGTGAGGAGAATGGACGCCAGCACCAAGAAAGAGTCTATTGGTACAGTGGACATTAACGCGCCTCAGGCGGCCGCATCATCACGATGCCGCGGAGGCACTTCGCAAAAACAGCGCTCATTGCAAAGACTCCCAACATCTTTGCCGCAGTAACGTGCCCTTCCCCCTTATTTCCCTCCAAGTCCAGCAGCATAATGGCTATCGCTAGTAGCAGGAAAATGGGTGCGGCGTACACGACCATCTGCAAAGTAGCGATGTAATGCCCATCAAAGAAGACATAGAGACCATCTAGACAAACGAGGAAGCCGACTAGGCCAGTCAGCGCTGGAATAGGCTTTGTCTCGCGTGTCGGAAGCACTACGGCCAGTGCCCCAAGGATTGCGCCTGCTGCCAGTAACCAGAGGATGAACGTTTCGGACACGGCAACACTCCATGCAATCACTAAGCACCGCAAACATCATGCACCCGAAATGTCTGGTGGTGGACGAGTTTTACCTGCGGTTGCACGTCAGGCTGAAAGTCATGTGACTTTTGTTACGTATGCGACATAGCCATGGCGTCCTATCCAGCGCACTGAGCGGCGGCGTACGGTATGGCGGACTATGATTGATGTCAACCACCCGTGCCACGCGGAAACACCGGTCCAGGCTGCATTTAGCGGTAGTTTAGAGAAGGCTGTTATATCGACATCTTCTGCCATAAAAAATGTCGATAGCGACTTTTGCGGATACCGCTTTAGACAGCGGGGCGTCTAAA
>PKDL01000252.1 GCA_002863065.1 Pseudomonadota bacterium | reverse complement strand
GAAGGTACTGGAATGCTTTGGCAAGCAGCAGCGGTAGTAAGCAACGGTACGCCACGAGCTACTGACGGCATGTATTCACTGTATTTCGGTGACCCCAACAAATTATGCACAGGAAGCACCGAGCTCGTATGCCCGAACTTTAACAATGGACTTATCGTATCGGCACAAGTCACTAGCCCTTCAATTGCAGTCCCAGATGCCGAATCGGTAACTGCAACCTTCGATGTCTTCATCGATAGTGAGTCCAGTTCCTATTACGACCAGCTCGAGTTGAGAGTGCTAGCGGACGGGGAAGAGACCACTGTTTGGACTAAAGCCGATGTCGGTGGAACGACCGGGAAGAGCTTTGTCTCTGCTTCTGCTGACTTGAGCGAATTTGCAGGCCAAACCATCCAGATACGCTATTGGTTCGATTCACTCGACAGCGGAGCAAATAGCGGAGAAGGCGTCTATATCGATAACTTGACGTTAAACACCACATGCGGTGCGCTAGGCACACGCTTCCCCACACTTTGGGACGTATCTGGCCTCGCCGAGGACGACGTCTATGCGGTAGGTAATCAGGGCACGATTATCCACTGGGATGGAATAAGCTGGAAGCTACAGTCGGGTGGAAACGCATCCGATCTATACGGAGTGAGCGGCAATGACCAACTGGTCGTAGCAGGTGGCGCGAACGGCGAGGTCTTTTCGAATATCGGTGGTGGCCTCGCCACCGACATCGCAGGTGTCAACGCGATTCGTGACGTTGCGGTACTCAATGATGATACCGCGATTGGAGTCGGAGATTCTGGAGCCATAGTCACATTCGATGGCATTGGATGGACATCGGAACCAAGCGGTGTCTTTGCGAACTTGAACGGCGCTTGGACCGACGGCTCCACGGTGGTCGCAGTGGGCGAGCAAGGTCAAGTGATATTTCGTAATGGGGCAACGTGGTCTGCAAATAGCCCGGGTACTGCTTCAACACTATACGGAGCATGGGGAACAGCAGCCGATAATGTCTGGGTGTGCGGAGATAAAGGTACTTTGTATCACTACAACGGCGGTACCTGGGTAAACCAAACCCTGAATACTATCTCAAATGAACTCCGAAGTATGATGGGTGATGGCCCAGCGGGTCCGTACGTTGTAGTGGGAGGTAAAGGGACCATTGCGGAATTCGATGGAGCAACCTGGAAAAAACTAAAATCGCCCACGACATTTGTGCTCCACGATGTCTGGGGGCAATCGACGAATACGGCATGGGCGGTCGGAAATTTAGGCACGATTATCCGTCGAGTAAACGGGGTATGGGAATCAGCGGAAAGCCCAACTTCAGCTACGCTCTACGGCATATGGGGACGTTCGAGTGACGACATCTATGCGGTCGGAGCAGCAGGTACTACCTTGCGATGGGACGGCAGCAAGTGGTCTGTCCTCCGCTCTAGTACCCCGAATGCCCTCCGGGCAGTTTGGGGCCGCAGCCCATCGGACGTCTTCGCCGTTGGTGCTCGCGCCACCATCATGCGATTCAATGGGCTGTACTGGTCTCAAGTCGTGGTCGAAGACCAACTGATCGGCGGAGAACCTCAACCGGTCACTGATCTCTTACTGGATGTCTGGGCTACGGACGCTGACAATGTCTACGCAATCGGCGCTGGCGGAGCCATCATTCGGACGGTACCTGACGAAGTAACTGGAGACGTCGTCTGGGAGAAATTACCTCAGGAGAATACAATCACCATGCGTGGAATCTGGGGCAATACAGATGGCGACATGTGGATGGTCGGCCGAGAAGGGACGGTAATGGCATTCGACGGACAGACCGTCAGTGTAGAGCCCACAAATAGTATTGCTACGCTGTACGGAGTCATCGGCTTCGGTGCGAACCAAGTTGTCGCAGTCGGAGACTTAGGAACTGTATTGCGGCGAACAATCGGCCAGGCGGAATAACAGTAACAATCTTTGCTTGTAAGTTGGTCAGTAAAGACCGTGAAATCAGGTACAGTATAAACGTGGGGACCAAACGGGCCATAATTGTCGTTCCACAAGGCGTCGATCAACAATCGCTTCGGCAAACTCTCCTGAGCAGCGATTGGGAGGCGACCTATTGTGATAGTACGTCCGCCGCTACCACACAGCTGTTAGCACGAGGAGGTGACGCACTGATCACCTCGCTTAGCCTCGCCTCACTCAGCGACTTAGCTCCCCTCTACCGTGCGCGAGAGCTTACCGCACCAGACGACCTAGTCGTGATTGCAACATGCCAACCTACTGAAACCGAAACGCTTCAAAGCTATCTCAAAGGATTGACGATAAATGCCTGGTTGTCTGAGCCATATACAGCTCAAGCACTGGCTAACCTACTGCCGAATGAGCCAGCTAGTCAGCCACTCAACACCGAACGACTGAATTCCCTGCAAGCGACGTTGGTGAAGCAGAACTATTTTGAGCGATTGGGGGTGGCCTATAATGCGAACGTAAGCACTATCCGGCGAGAGTATAACCGCCGTCTCCGGGAATTGACTGAAAGCCCTTGTGAGGGCGACCCCAACGAAGTCCGGCTAATTCAACGGTCAATAACCAACTCACTGAATGAGGCATTAGCCACTCTACGCAACAACGAACGTCGCCTGAAATATTTAGAATCGCTTGAAAAGACGCCCAAGACGTCTACGGAGCCCAGTCGTAAAACTGCAGCAAGCCAAGCCGATGTGACTGCGGTACACCCACCGCAGCCTACGGTAGAGGAACTACAACCAGCTGAAGCAGTCACTGCCCCCCCCCGCTCAGCAGACACAGAAGCCCGGCAACCAGAGCCACCACCAACAGCTCAACCGGTTCAACCGAAAGAACGTGCAGGCTTACTCAATGAACTCCTAGGGACTGATGATGATGCGGGAGCGACATCCGAAGGCGATGATTTTGATTCCATTCTCGCCAGTATCGTGGGGAGGCACCAGCACGTAGAAGACAACGTAAATAGCGCTCAATCTTCACCCCGTAGGAAACTCGGCTCCCTATTCGACGCCGCCGTAGGCGCGGTAGTCGAAACATCCACAAGAGTAGCTGATGAACAAGAAAACCAGCCCCCCATCTCCGAGCACATAGCGCCCATAAAAAGCGATGCCCTGAACAATACAGAATGGCCGTCACCAAACGATGAGGCCGCAAAGCCGCTAGGCCAAACTGCTGGGGTGCCAAAGCAATCAATGCCTCTCGGCAGTGCTCCCGACGGGTCTACCGCGAAAGAAGACCAACGACTGACTCAATCATCATCGGAACCCAATGAGCGAGTATCCGTTGTGAGACATAGTGAAGGTCAATCCATCCCCGAAATAGCCCCCTCGCTTGTGCCACAGGAACCCCACGAAAGCCGGGATACAACGGATGGGGATGAAGAGGGATCTGTGCCCGCTTTTGGTGACCGAGACGGTATATCTGACCGGAATGAAGATGATGCTGCAGCGAGCGTAGACGCGGCAACTTCAGGACCTGCTGTATTAGAGGAAACACCGACTGAAAGACATATTGTAGGCCCGGCTCCGGAGCCCGAAAAAGAGTCCGCCAGTAACACTGGCCCACGTAGCGCAGCACAACTTGCTGCTCAAGCATTGGCTCACAGTCGAGAAACGAAGCAACCATCACGGGATTCAGTCTCGGTGGAGGCCGAGGACGCGAGCTCAGAACAAGAACAAGAACCGACGTTTGAGAGAATGTCTGTCAAAGAGGCGCTTGCACCCGACTCACGTGTTCTGGACTACTCAGCGCGTATGCATGCCGCGATGGGTAACTATAGCAAGGCCAAGCAACTTACAGAAAGAGCGCTGAAAGATGCACCATCCAGGCGTCTCGATTATCGACTCGCGCTCATCCATGCTCAACAGAAGCTAGCTACGCAACATGAGGATCATGCTAAGGACATCCTGAAAGAATTGATACGGACGCATACCAACCATGACGAAGCAGCTGCACTACTGGAATCTCTGGATAAAAAGCGCTCTGGCATCTTTGGCTTATTTCGCGGTGGGGAGGAGTAGTGGCAAACGCACACTGTCCGAGCTGTGACATGCTCCTAGCACCAGATGTCAAACGCTGCAGATACTGTGGATACCACCTTCCACCTGAGTTTTGGGATGCAGTGCGAGCAGGCGTCGCAATAGACATCGAGGCGCAGCCTACGGAGGAACCCAAAAAACCAGAGCTGCCCAAACAAGAACTCGTGGAACCCATGATCGACGCGTCAATATCTATGGCATCGAAGCGCGCCGCGACTACGGCTGGTCGGGTTGAATCGGGATTTACACCTCCGTCGATTGGCTGGCCAATGAAGGCATCAATCTTGCTCGTTGTCGTAGCTGCGATATTTCTACTCTGGCCCACGGCAAGCGAGGGCGAAAAACAGGCGACAGACTGCCGATCACAGTGCATTGAAAAAGAAAAACAACTCTCGCAGCCTCCTAGACATTTCATGTCTGGTTGCATGCAAACCTGTATGAGGCCTTGATTCAACTATTCTCGGTGCGCGCTTTGGTTGACGTACGTGTTGACCCAGCAGTACCTTCACGTCACGAGGTGTCAGCCGATTGACCTTCGAATCTGAAAGGAGACGCGGCGTGCCTGGGTCAGATGTCCGCCATAAGTCTGGAAAGCAGCGAACGAAAGCATCCACCGACGGAGAGGGTACAGGCTTATCCACCACTCTTGGTATTAAACAGACGAATGCACCTGTGAACCCGTCAGAGAGAGTCGGTTGCGATGATGATACCCAGCCAATACTCATTTCAGACTTGGCTAAATTCGGTCCAGCAACGCGTATGCGGGTCGGGGTCCTGACGGACGTGGGGCGGGTTCGTGAAAAAAACGAGGATAACGCGCTCACAATGCGCGCCAACGGGCTATTTGTGGTCGCCGATGGAATGGGGGGGCACAACAGCGGCGAAGTTGCCTCCAAGCTTGCGGTAGACTCGGTACGAGCGTTTTACGAACATGATGCTACCGATTCCATGCTGCGAGGAGCTTTCCGTGCCTATCGAGAGCGTTCTGGGAAGGGGCACAATCATCGAGCATTTGATGAATTCCGATTATGGAAAGCACTAGAAGCGGCGAACCTCCATATATTCAACACCGCCAGGCAGCATGAGCAGTTTCGAGATATGGGCACGACAATAGTCGCTGTGCACTTTGTCGGAGCTAGAGTCTACATCGGCCACGTCGGGGACAGTCGCGTATACCGAATACGAAACGGCCAGTTGAAACAACTTACCGATGATCACTCATTGGCAAACGAATACGTAAAGATGAAGATTTTACGTAAGGAGGACTTACCCCGGTTCCCGTATAAGAACGTCATCGTGCGAGCGCTCGGATTACAAGAGAGCGTCCAGATCGACACCTTCTACCGAGAGGCAAAGTCAGGAGATCAATTTCTACTATGCTCTGACGGACTGACCGATCTCGTAGAGGATGAAGATATCTTGAAAATCGTTCTGGCTGCCGACTCGCCAACGACTGCGTGCGAACAGCTCGTAGCGGAGGCAAACGATAGAGGCGGAGTAGATAACATCACAGCACTCGTTGTTGAGGTTGGCCAGATTGTCCTAAAATCTGACCGCCGGAAAAAGTAAACGAGCAAGGTACCTAGTATGGCCAAGCAAAAGGCGCTTATAGCAGTGTTCCTCATTCATGCCTTGAGCATGGGGTGCAGCAAGCCCTGCGAAGAGTTCGCGGGCCGTGTATGCGACCGGACCCAGAAAGACTTGACCGAGTGTGAGCCTAATGGATCGGGCGAATTGACCGACAAGTGCAAAAAAATCCGGGCAATCGTGGCTTCCTGTAGGGAACTAAAAAAACAAGCTGCGACGGCGTCTGATGCAGATAACGCGCAGTGTGAAGCGAACTTGGAGCTACTGTCCGCGCTTGAACGACAGCAGCAGCAGCGGTGATGAGCGGACGTCCCTTTGGAAAATATACCCTCCTCGAAAAAATCGGCGAGGGCGGAATGGCCGAGATATGGAAAGCCAGCCTTCGAGGGGTCGACGGCTTCGAAAAAATACTGGTGGTGAAAAAGATTCTACCGGAATTTGCTCGTAGTCGGCAGTTCATCACCATGTTCATCCAAGAGGCCAAAGTAACGTCGGGCCTGCACCACGCGAACGTGGTCCAAATTTATGAATTGGGAGAGGAAAACGGCGAGTACTTCATTGCCATGGAGTACGTTCAGGGCCCTGACCTTCTCAAAACCCTTACCTGTGCGGCACGCGAAAAGCAGCTGCTTCCTCCGGAGCTGTGCCTCTTCATCGTAGTCGAGGTGTGTAAAGGACTTGGCTACGCTCATTCAGCCACGGACATGACAGGAAAGCCCCTGAGTATGGTCCATTTGGATGTATCACCATCCAATATCCTGCTGAGCTGGGACGGCGAGGTGAAGCTTACCGACTTCGGTGTCGCCCGAGCCACAGTAGCGGGGGATTCAACTCGTGACGACCGCCTCAAAGGCAAGCTTGGGTACATGAGTCCGGAACAAGTGACCGGTAAACCAATCGATCGACGATCTGACTTGTTCTCCTTAGGAATTATCCTCTACGAACTATTCACACTTAAGCGATTGTTTCTCGGTAGGACCGATATGCAGACGCTTAAGAATATTCGAGACGCCAATATCGAGTCGCGGCTGGCAAAGCACTCACACATTCCTGACGAAGTGAAGAACATCATCCGACGCGCGTTGACTCGTAATGTAGATACACGCTTTCAGAGTGCCTATGAGTTCGAAGAGTCACTGAGTCAATACCTATTCGAACAGCGGCTACGTGTTACCCCCCAGGCGCTTGGAAAGTATTTACGCCAACTCTTCGAAGAGGTACCCAAAGATGCTAAGCATATCTCATGGAGCGCCGATGGCGTGGCTGATGCTATGCATTCACCGGATGTAGATGCAGCGGACGATGTTCCTAACCCTGAAGATGCGGATGAGTCTGACCCGCCACCGATGACTAGCGAGGTCACAGTGGCCGTTCACAATCGGTCAGAGCCATCTCGCCTGCAGACTAGTCTATTCAGGTTCAAGTCCCCTGAGAGCGGTATCTTCGGACCCATCACTTTTACGAACTTACAGCAACTAATGGAGACTCATTCGGTGGGGCCGGATGAGTTGGTGAGCGTCAACGGCGAAAACTGGCGGCCCATCAGAGAAGTCACTCAACTCACGGAATTCACCGAAACACCGTTCATCGTAGATTATGACCCGCCCACTCTGTCCGGAGACTTCGGTCCACGTAATGCAGTCGACATTATTTCCCGGCTGAGCCGAAGCCCGAAAGAACGCCGCTTAGTCCTTATTCGGGATATGTACCGAAAAGAGGTCTATTTCAGGCGAGGCAAAGTCATTCGAATTACATCGAATAGCAAGCGCGAACTTTTCGGGTCTGTCTTAGTACAAAAAGGACTTATCACCCAAGAGCAGCTTGATCGTGCAGTATCCGAAATCAAGGTCCATGGAGGACCCTTGGGTACAGTCCTTGTTCAACTGGGTTTCTTGGCTCAGACCGACCTATTTAAGATTTTAGATATCCAGTTCAGAGAAAAATTTGTGTCACTCTTCGCCTGGGAGGACGCTCGCTACGAGGTATATCAAGACACGGTTCCACACGTGAAGATAGCGCCCTTTGCGCTCGACCCCTTGCCTGCAATTACTGAGGGTGTCCGACGGTACGTCAGCACAGATGTGCTCCGCGACTACATTGAGGAACAACGCGGAACCAGTGTCCGGCTTACGGGAACCCCTCCGTTTGACGCAGCACGACTAAAGCTATCTCCACGGGAACATAGGATTCACATGGGCTTACTCACCCGACCGACTACCGTGCCGGCGTTGCTAAAGTCTTTCGGAAGAAACGATGAAAGCAAACACCATGTGTACTTTGTGCTCTTCCTATTGCATCAAACCGAACATATACGTATTGGCTGAAAGAAGAGGCTCGGAGCTAGCCTGAGCCGCGGTATCGACAACTCTCAGGAGCGACACCTTGCTATCTTATTCGACAAAACAGACCATCCACTTCGTGGCGTCGTTCGCGCTCATATTGGTTGCGTGTAAGTCAGAAACGCAACCGAGTCCGAATGAACCTAGCTCCACAGTCACGGAGCCTAAACAAGCCAAACCTGCAGAGAAATCTACCGAGAGCCCTACCGACGCTCCGTTGCGTCTAGCAGCGGATACCGCCATCCCAGTCGCCGAGCTAACTCGCCGGTTGACCAGCGGCGCGAAAACGAAAGCGGCTGGTTTACGACAGCTCGTAGGTGGAATTGCTTCACGGTTGGAAGCTCTACTACCTACCCAGCCGCTTGGAAGACCCCCGTACAGTCCAAGTACGCTCGCCACGCGACTCATGGAGACGACGGATACCATCGCCGTCACGTCTATCGAAAGCACTGGACTATTAATCGCTGCAGCCACTGCCCTAGGGGCCAAGGCTACGCCGACCCTACTGCTATCGGAACGGGCTGGGGCTACATCTATACGCCACCGGAACTATGCAGCAGATATTCAAACAGATGGATTTCTAGGCGTATACGCGGCGGATAAATCGCCGGTACGTGACCGAACGCCAAATACGCCCGTCGCCCCAAAGCACTTTGAAGCCCTTCGCGATGCGTTAGGTGTCTTGGCACTCACTGAAGAACGGCGATTCAATGATGCGGAAAAGGCATTAGAAGCCCTGAAACATAACTTACCAACTGACGCTGGCGTCCAATTTTTAGAAGGACATCTCGCCCTTCTTCAAGGCCAGCCGGCACGCGGAATAAAATCATTGAAAGCTGCCGTTGAGGCGGCCCCAGACCCACACGGCTGGTACCTCCTCGGCATTGCCCACCTGCAAGACGAAAGCAATTTCCAGGCGTATGAAGCCTTACAAAGGGCCGCCAAGCTGGACCCAGCATATGCGGAAGTTTGGGCAGCGATTGGTGCCCTTTTGATGGAACGATGGCACAACACACCGGCAGAAATGCGGGAGCCGTTGACCAAGCAACTCGATGAAGTAGAAGCAGCCCTCGCGAAGATTGGGAAAGATGCGTTCGGTCTCGTTGAACTGAGAATCCAGCGATTAGAAGCCAAAGGGAAGCGCGAAAAAGCTAAACAGCTCGGTGCCGAAGCACTCAACATGTTTCCCAAACGAGCCACACTGCACCTTCTCATGAGCGAGCTTTGCGCCGCCGACGGTGAGATTTCCCGGATGGAACGCCATCTTGAACGTGCCGCAGAAGTAGACCGAGAAGATGCAGAACCCCTCATGCGCTTGGCATCTCTCTATGCCGAACGAAATGAGCCAGACCGACTCATTGATGCCCTCCAATCCGCAGCCCGAAGGGCACCCTACGACCCTGATATCCTTGATCAATTAGCGTCCACTCTACAGGAGGCCGGAAAGCTCTCAGAAGCCCAAAAGAAAGCAGCTGAGCTTCGAGACAGATTTCCGGAACTACCGCTGGGCTATATTCGACTTGCCGAGCTGAGTATTTCGACTGGGAATGCAATCGGAGCTGCCGCATTAGTGGAAACCGCGCTCGAGAAATCCCCCAAAGACGGCGAACTTCATGTCCTAGCGTACTTTGCCCACACCATGGCCAATGCCCCTGATAAGGCAGCTGCTGTCGTGGCGAAGTACGCCCGCTTCGATAAAGATGCGCGAATGAAGATTGCCGAACCGCTTCTACAAGCGGGTCAGTTTGAGGCCGCAGTACAGCTGCTTGAGCAGGAGGTGTCGCTTCATCCCAAACGACTAGAAGTCGTGATAAGCCTTGCGCAATTACATACGCTCTTGAAGCATCCCAAAGCCGTTGCTCGGCTGCGAAGGCTATTACAAAACCAATCCGACCTACCTGATGGAACCATCGCGATGTTCGATGAAGCGGTAAAGCAGGCAGAAGCACAAGCAGCGGCAGCGCCACCAGCGGACGATGACTGATACTGATACCCTTCACAAAGCGATATCTTCTCTTGGCATCTCGATTGAGGACAAAGCATTTGCAGCAATATCGGTCCACTTAGATTTGCTTCGAAAGTGGGCACCTAAGGTGAATCTTGTGAGTAAAACGGACCTACCCTTCGCAGAGGTCCGGCATACCGCTGATGCGCTCTCTCTTTTACGACTCCGCTCAATACAGGAAACAACTGGACGACTCATTGATGTCGGTTCTGGCGCCGGTTATCCCGGAATACCGTTGGCAGCAGCTCGGCCTGACCTCGAAGTGGTCCTGCTTGAACCCAGGAAAAAGCGCGGTGCATTCCTTACTCAAGTCATACGCCAAGCCCGCTTAAACCATGCGTCGTGGCACGATGGCCGGCTACCAGAACCATCGCTAAACGGCCTCTTCGATATTGTTGTAAGCCGCGCCACCTTTCCTCCAGACACACTGTTCACGCATATTCAGCCGCTGTTGGCCCCGAATGGAATCGCAGTCGTGATGAGCTCTGAGACGGTTGAACTTTCACCGGAAGCACAAATCATTGAGCGAGATAGGTTTACCCTGGGTGGGCAAGTCCGGCATCTCACGGTCGCTAAATTGTCGGCCTAAGAAACGCGCTACCCCCGGTGACCATTGGCCTTGGCAATTATCAGAAACAACGATATTTACCGACCCCAAACACTAGCTAATGCAGAAGGAGTTCATTTGAACAACCCAACTAGCGTCGGCGATATGCTTCGCCAACGAGTCGCCTCTACTCCTACGCTTGAGGCATTCTCGCGTCCAGACGGTCGTGGTGGCTTCGAGCCATTCTCCTGGTCTCAAGTCGGCTCAATCGTGGATAAAGTCGCGGCTGGCCTTATTTCGCTGAATATTACGAAAGGCGAACGCATCGGACTGCTCTGTAGCACGCGCGTGGATTGGCTTTGGGCGGACCTGGGAATAAATTGCGCGGGAGCAGCAACCACCACCGTCTACCCATCCACTCCGGAAGATGGTTGTGCATACATTCTCAAAGACTCCGGTGCGGTTGCTATCTTCTGCGAAGACGACGCTCAAACCGCCAAAGTCCGTGCAGTTCAGGATGAATTGCCTGACCTTCGTTTCATTGTAAATATCGATGGCGTAAGCAGCGACGACGGCTTTGTCCTCTCATGGGCTGACTTCATTGCCAAGGGAGAGGCAAAGCTGACCGACCAGCCTAACTGCGTCGACGAAGCGATCGCATCTGTCGGGCCAGAGGACTTGGCAACCCTGATCTACACGTCCGGAACAACAGGAAATCCCAAAGGCGTCATTCTAGTCCACGACTGCTGGCTCTACGTTTGCGAAGTCATCGACAACGAAAAGATAATGACAAAGGACGACAAACAGTTCCTTTGGTTACCGTTGTCGCACTCCTTCGGAAAAATGCTGGAAGTGATCGTCATTCGTGTAGGCATGCCTACCGCGGTGGACGGTGAAATACCAAAAATCATTGATAATCTTGCGGTTGTCCAACCGACGTTCATGGCCGCGGCCCCTCGCATCTTTGAGAAAGTCTATAACAAAGTAATCAATGGTGCGAAGGAGGCTGGTGGCCTGAAATATGGGATCTTCAAATGGTCTCTTGGGGTAGGGAAGCAGGTCTCTAAACTGCTTCAACAAGGCCATGAACCAAGCGGACTACTCGGATTGAAATTCCGAATTGCGGACAAATTAGTGTTTTCAAAGCTACGCGCCCGATTCGGTGGACGCATCCGGTTCTTTATATCAGGGTCAGCCCCCTTGAACCGAGACATTGCGGAATTCTTCCATGCTGCAGGTCTAACCATCCTGGAAGGTTATGGGTTGACAGAATCCAGTGCAGCTTCTTTTGTCAACCGACCGGACAGCAACCGTTTCGGCACCGTTGGACCTCCACTGCCTGGAACCGAAATACAAATCGCAGAGGATGGTGAAATTCTGTTTCGAAGCCGTGGTGTTATGCGCGGTTACTGGAATCTTCCAGAAAAGACCGCTGACACCCTGCTAGACGGCGGTTGGCTGGCTACTGGTGATATCGGCGAACTAACCTCTGAAGGAAGCCTACGAATTACGGACCGAAAAAAGGACCTCATCAAAACATCGGGCGGAAAGTATGTTGCTCCGCAGCAGCTAGAAGGCTCATTCAAAGCCATTTGCCCGGTAGCTTCCCAGATTCTGGTCCATGGCAATGCCCGCAACTTTTGCAGTGCGTTGATCACTATGGATCCTGAGGCGATGACCGTATGGGCCCAGGAGAATGGAAAGAGCTCGCTGAGCTATGGCGCCTTGGCCGAAGATGCCGAAGTGAACCGTATGTACCAAGACTATATAGACGTGTTGAACGAGGGGCTCGCAAGCTTCGAAACCATCAAGAAGTTTAAGCTTCTAGCGGAAGACTTTTCCGTAGAGGACGGCACGCTCACACCTTCTCTGAAGGTAAAACGTAAGGCGATTGAAGCACGCTATCAAGATGTCCTAGACGGATTTTATGATTCGTCCTTCGCACAAATGTAAGCGCATTCTAATCCCCCCTACTTACGCATTAGTGCGCGAACTGGGATAAGTTTGATCGTCTGATTGCGTTCATGCACCCATTGAGCAAGAGCCTGCGCAGTTTCCGGGTAGGGATGACAAATTGCTATTGCACTACCGTTAGCTAACGCTACGTCCTCAGCAATTGTAAGTTGCTCACGAATGGCCTCAATCTCACGGATATTATCCAGAAATACATCTCGACTTCGCGCAGGAACCGACTGCTCTAGGGCGGATTGTACAAGGACCGATTCACCCGACGTTCGGGAATCCAAGATATACCCATTACGAGCCTTCACAGAGGCAACCACCGCAGACATGTGGGTACGCGACATCGTAAGCCGTGAACCCTGGTGATTATTCAGGCCCGCCAAATGAGGTCGAATCTCCAAAGGAAATGTCTCATACGCCGCAGATAGAATTGCAGATATCTCTTCATGCGTATGCCGGGATAACAAGTACCGTCCAAGGTGCGGGGCGATGTGTTGTGCCTTCGCAGGCTCCATAGGCATATGCAGCAGCAGTGACTCGCCCAAGTCTACAAGCTCTCTAGCAATGGGTATTGAATGCACAGCACCGGGAAGAAGGGCCCAAGACAGTGCTCCCCGTAAACCTCGGATTGCTAAAAAAGGGTCATGCGCGTTCCGCCTCAGGCCTACGTCATCGAGTACTATCGATATCGTTGGAAAATTGGCTACCGTCGTTGGCTTGTTTGGTTGATGCTGCCTAGGTAATGGCGCCCGCGGAACGTCGTATCGTTCAGACGGTGTTCGAAGCGCGGTGCCTTCATTGAAGGCGGAAATAATAGATGTTGAGTGCTTCTTGCATCCGGAACCACAGATAATCGTCCCAGCTAGAACGACGGCTACGATGGACAAGGCACGCATAGTCAACATTCGCGTCCGCAATACAGAAGAACCGGGCTCATAATCGGCAAAGAGATTACCGGAACCACGAGATAGGATTTACAGGCTTTCCGCTAAGGCGGAGTTCAAAATACAGGCCCATCTCTCCGTCAAGCGCCCCACTGCGGCCCATGACGCCAATTTCCTGCCTGGACTTCAACACATCTCCTACCTTGACGTTCACATCAGCTAAGTGCGCATAGAGCGTGTAGTCTCCTTTGGTATGGTCTACGATGATCGTGTTCCCATATCCGCGTAACCAGCCCGCATACACCACCCGCCCCCAGTAGATTACTCGAACGGTCCGTATCCGTTTTCGTCCCGGCACAATACGCAGCCCACGATGAAATGTATTCGTCTGAAACTTGGGATGAGTGGTTTTACCGTAGCCCTGCTTTATTTCACCGCCAGGTACCGGATTTAGGTACTGCCCTTTCAGATCGCGAAACCACAGGCGCTTGTCTTTCCATTGTTTGAAATTATCAATGCGCTTCTGGAGTCGCAGGGAGGCGCGGTCCAGGTCACGGTCTGCCTTCTGCCAAAACTTTTTATCCGCTCGAACGCTCTCCAACAACGCCGTCTTTATGGCTTTGTCTCGCTCCAACTTCGTACGAGCATCACTGATACGATTTTCCACGCGATCAAGCTCAGCCAGCTCTTCTTCGTGTCCCGTCTTTGCAGTGTGATACGCCTTTACGATGTCATGATAGGCTCGAATCCTCGACTCATCTCCCTGCACCAACTGGCCCAGAGCTCTACGCATTCTCAGGTAGGTCGCATAATCGCCAGCACTGGCAAGCAACTGCCATTGCCTTACTTTCTTCAAGTCAACATACACCTGGATACGCCGGCGTATGCGGTTCCGCTCGCGTTGGAGCTTCTTCTTCGCTTCACTATAACGCGCAGCAGCACGGTCCCGACGAGCAATCACCTCGACGCGTTTCGTTTGGTTCTCAGCCAATAATTTCTCTTGAAGGCGACGGTCATCGTCAAGATTGTCCAAGGCCTGAATGAGATCAAACTCCTCACCGAGCAAATTCGGTAGGTCTTCAACCGTCTCCAACGGTGGCGCATAAAGGCATGCAGTTATGAGAAGTGTGGACCACATTAGCCCGCTATGCCCTCCATCAGGACCGTAGGTAGCGCCCTACGGATAAGACGCTACCGAGTAGCCCCAGTACGATTCCTCCCACGAAGAACCATACGATCATCCCCGGTGGGATCAGGTCCAATTCCAAGTCAAGCAGGTGCTCTTCACGTATGTAAGTATCTAGGCGTGCATGCACCCAAAGTACGACGAGAAACGCAATGATACTTCCTGATAGTCCCTGAAACATCCCCTCAATGTAGTAGGGCATCCGGATAAACCACTTTGTTGCACCCACCAGGCGGAGGATCTCAATTTCATCGGAACGATTATGTACAGCCATCTTAATCGTCGAAAAGACGAAGAATACGGCCGCGATCACAAGCACTAAGCAGATAGACCAAGCTACCGTTCTAAAAACGTCTACGAACGCGAGGCCCAATCGAATTTTATCCATGCCGACTTCGACTTCGCTGACGCCGTCGACACCATGAAGCTGCGCCACCCAGTGCGTTATTACTTCCACGTCTTTACGAAGCCTGCGTTTTTTCTCAAGTATGATTTCTAGGGTAGGAGCTGCCGGAATACTTTGCTCATCAAGACCCGCTAGTAAATCTTCGCTCAGTAGCAGCCGGTTCCGCGCCCTATCCTCTTCCAACGTGACAAAGCGTACTTCTTCGACTCCATCACGGCCCTTGATCGCCTCAATGATGGTGTCGACTTCACCTGTTGATATTTCTGGTTCCAGATAGGCACTTATCCTGATGTCCTCAGCAACGCCGTCGATCAAGTCACTTGCAGCAGATAGCAATCCGCCGAAAAAACCCACTAGGATGAGTGATACTGCAACTGTTAGTACACTGATAACAGTGAGCACAGGCGATGCGACGACGTTCTTGAACGCCTCTCGGAAGAAATAGCTGATCCGATACAGTGTCATAACTATCGACCCGCGAACTCCTCATCATCATCATCGAGGTAACTTGCAGCGTCACCCATTCCATCTTCTACGAGATACCCTCGATTAAGCAGGATGGTTCGGCGCGAATACCGCTCTATAAGATACTTATCGTGCGTAGCCACCATGACCGTAGTTCCTCGCTGTTGAAGGTCTAACAAGAGGTTCATGATCTCTACGGAGAGGTCTGGATCCAAGTTTCCGGTCGGCTCGTCTGCAAGCAGTATCGCTGGTTCGTTTACCAAGGCCCTGGCGATGGCCACCCGCTGCTGCTCACCACCCGACAGCATCTGTGGCCGGGCAGTCGCGTAGCTTTCCAGGCCGACGACCTCAAGGATTTGGGTTACCCGACGTTGTATCTCCTTCGGCCGAAGGCCGAGTATCTCTAATGATATTGACACATTGTCGAAGACAGTGCGACTGTTCAGAAGCTTGAAGTCCTGCCAGACCACCCCAATGTTGCGCCGCAAATATGGAATTGAGCCCTCGCTAAGTACTGCGAGGTTCCTGCCATTGACGAGCACCTGACCACTGGTCGGTCGCTCGTATCCGAGCAGGATTTTCACCAACGTCGTTTTACCGGCACCAGATGGTCCCGATAAAAATACGAATTCGCTTTCATGCAGACGCAGATTGACGTCGTTGAGGGCCTCCACACCGTTCGGATACCGCTTATACACGTGGTAAAGTTGAATCATCGGGGGCACGCTACCACACGGACCCCCGAGTGCCGAAAAAGCCACCCTTTTACGAGTGCGCATACTTCTACGCATTGCGTATCTTCTGTAGCGCGTAAATCTTTCGCACTTTGATGACATGACTAACAGCAGAAGGCGTTCTAAAGTCATTGAAAAGACAAAATATTTTGTGTGTTCGGGGGGCTAGGTCAATACTTGCCTTCTAGGGCGACATTTCGTGTGGCGAACACAGCTGTGGCTTTATTGACGCCGCTGAAAACCCCATGGTAATCGTCGCCAACTCAAAGAGGCTGGATATAGAATTTATTCAGTAATTTCTTTGGTTTTAGCTAGTTTCAGGATGAAACATATAGCGACATGAGCTCTATCTGCTTGCGCGGATATACATGGGCGACGAATTGCACCAAACGACGGCAGCAGCATGTTCTGAGGCCTGAGTAAGGGGACAAGGAGAGAAAGGCATGACTAAACGTCTTATTTCAATTGCAGCAGCTGCTGCGATGATTTTTGGAGCCGTAGGTACCGCCAGCGCGACTCAGTCGCGAATCCGCTCGATGGGCGGCGGTATTAAGCAGCTCACAGTTCTAGATGAAACCAACATCTTTTTCCTTCCTGCTGAAATTGTGAAGTACGGCACATGGGCAGCGATTGAAATGGGAGCTGCAGATGTAACCGGCGGTAAAAACAATGCTGATGCGGGTACCAACAATAGCTTCCAAATCCACTACAACTTCAACCCGACGTCCGTACTCGGCGTTTACGGTTCGACAAACGACGTCAACTCCATACGCCTTGGGCAACGCCTAGGAATGGGTGGCGTAGATTGGACTCAGGATGCAGCGCTAGCTGCTGGTCCGGGACTTCCCCCAGAAGCCAATCAAACCGATGTAGACGGCGGTCACAAAGGGACAATTTTCTACGGACATGATCTCGGCAATGCCCGGATTGGTTTCATGCTTGGCGCATTTTCGGATGGTCTTGCAACATTCGATTCCGACAACAATATAACGGCAAACAACGGTGCGCTCGTTATCGACTTTGGCTTCGGCGCTGGCTTCGCAGCCGGCCCAGGCGATATTGACCTTGGCTTACTCGTTTCAATGGCGTTTCCAACGAATGAAGACTCAGAAGGTGCACTGGTCGAAGCCAACCAGTTCGACATCGGCCTTGTTTTCCGTGGTGCATTCCCGTTCAGCGGTCCGCACGAGATTGTTCCCTTCGCAGTCATGGATTTAGGCTTCGGCAGTGGTCAAAATCTCGCTGCGGATCCATCACCGACATTCAGCGGTTTTCTCTTCAACTTCACAGCGGGTGTCGATATTCGACTCAACCTAGGCGACGGCATTACTGTTCAGCCTGGTATCGGCTTCTCTGGTGGTATCGTAAATCGGGCACAAGACAACGATGGAATTATCTCCAACCGGTCCGCTCACCAATTCACATTCCCATTCTACAACCTCGCGGTCGACGTGAAGGTCACAGACTGGCTGGATATCCGCTTCGGTGGCGCCCAGCGCGTCTACTGGGTTTGGAATAATGGAGACGACGACGGGGCTCAAATCGCGACTTCGACGGAGTCTCGTGTCGACTCCAGCATCAGCACCGGCTTGGGCTTTAACCTACCCGCAGGTGTTTCGCTCGACGTCGAGGTCAGCACCGGATGGTGGCAGCGTGGGCCGTACTTGTTGAGCGGAGACGGTGGTGGCTTCGGAGTAAATGCAGCGCTGTCCAAAGACTGGTAGCGTGATACCTACTTAGATGCCTAATGATTCTAGAGCCCGGGTACGAATTACGTGCCCGGGCTTTTTTATGTGTAATTCAGTGCCGCTCGAAACGGCTGCGAATGGTCGGCCTAACCGTCAAATGAACAAAATTGTTCGTAGTCTATCAATTCAGTAATGGTCGGATGGTCAGAACACACTGGGCAATCTGGATCGCGTCGCATGCGTAGTTTTCTGAAGTCTAAGCTCATAGTATCCAACGTCAGCATCTTTCCGGTGAGTGTAGTGCCCTTTCCCAGGATAAGCTTGACGACTTCAATCGCCTCTATCACGCCAACAAGACCAGGTAAGACGCCAAGAACGCCGGCCTCTTGGCAACTTGGTGCTAACTCAGGCGGCGGTGGTTCCGGGTATAAACACCGATAGCAGGGGCCTCCGCCACCAGGCCAAAACACAGTAGCCTGGCCCTCAAATCGATAGATGGACCCATGGACATTTGGCTTGTTTAGCCAAACACAGGCATCGTTGATCAAGTATCGGGTGGGAAAGTTATCGGTTCCGTCCAAAATGATGTCGTACTCCGAGAACAATTCCATCACATTCTCACTGGTGAGACGGGCCCGATGCTTGCGGACGATGATATCGCTGTTCAAAGCTTTGAGCGTTTTTTCGGCCGAATCTACCTTCGGTTCCCCGACGCGGTCTTCGGTATGAAGAATCTGACGCTGCAGATTCGATTTGTCGACCGTATCCGCATCAATGATGCCTAAAGTGCCAATGCCAGCGGCGGCGAGGTACAGAGCAGCTGGGCTGCCCAATCCGCCAGCACCCACACAAAGGACCTTCGCGTCCAAGAGCTTGAGTTGGCCCTCTTCACCAACTTCCGGCATGAGTAAATGCCTCGAGTAGCGCGCGCGTTGGTCTGTCGTCAAAGACCGCCGGACTTCTACATGGTGGCCGCCTTGTGCGTATTTCGCAAAGCCTCCAGCCACGCTGACAACATCCTGATAGCCCAAATCTAAAAGGGACCGAGCCGCGAGAGCGGACCGCGTGCCGCCGGCACATATAAGGGCCACCGGGGTTGAACGGTCCGGTACGGTATTCTCAATTTTCAATTCGAGCAGCCCGCGCGGAATCAGCTTGGAACCCGGCACAACCCCCTGTTCATGCTCATCCTTCTCACGAACGTCCACAACGACCATATCCGAATTGGACCGTAGACGCTCTGAGAGGTCATCGGCGGTGATTTCTCGCACCATCGCTTTCGTTCGCGCTAAGTAATCACTAAAACTCACACCCATAGAGTACCTCTAGCATTGCTGACATTTTAGAGACCTAGAAGGACTAGAATGGGACGGGGGTCTAGATTTGGCAACCCCTATAGGACACGATTCCGTATATGTGGAACGAAATAGACTTGGGACTACCTGCCGTAACCCCGTTACCTCCCGTGCCAGAGAGCGCACACCGTCGTATTGCAGACCAGTTCTCGATTGAGCCGCGTCAGGTCTGGTGTGGATCCTTAGAAGACTTCATATCGCAGCTTCCAGCCGGGCGGATTGCTCTATCGCGACCTTGTGCTCCTGAAATAACGGAATGCATTGTCGCTAGTGGGAGAAAGTATGTCGATACGGGCCGTGACTTTGCATTTCGAATCCACCCACAGGGTTGGCGTTTCGCGGTGGCGCTGGAAAAAATCCAAACTGCCTGGGTGATGTTGCCGAATGAGCCTCTAGGGATAGTCCCCCATCCATCGAGATTGGATGAAGCTGCCGACGCAAACCTGCTTGTTATCATTGACGGACGGTATGACCTTCGGCCATTTAGAAAAGATCTCGAATGGCCTGTCTCCAACATGGTTTGGCTCCGCAGCACCGACTTGGCATCAGGCCATCCTACGCGTGGGATCGTCGCACTCATGTCGCCAAGCTGTAAGCTCCAGCTCTCGTCATCAACGACGGCAGTTGCTCAAGCACACGCTCGATGGGTCCAAAGTAGTGGAATGCATCACCGAGTGGCACAGTGGTCCAGCGAAATGGAGCGAGCTACCCAGCAGCCGACTAACCGCCATGGCCCCCTAACCGCTGGATACTGGAAAACCGTGGTTGGAGTCGAATCAGATAGAATCGACGAGTCGATGCTAGATAGCCCAAATGACGTAAAGTGGCGACTGACCACATCAACAGACTGGACTTGGCGAGACGGGGTGAGGCTATCCGTATGCACCAACGCAGGAGATCGTATTGACTAAATTCGCCAGACGACACCTATGCATGGGAATAGCTCTTAGCTTGCTGATTGGATGTCATGAGGCGTCTGAGCGAAGGGCGACAATTCATCATCAGATTGGCGCTGCCCCCCTCCAGTCGCCCACTCCCAAAATACTCAACCCAGAAAAGCCCACCACGCCTAAACCAATTCCCGCCACTCCCCGAATTAAACGCGAGATTCTCGTGGGTGGGTGCCTCGCTACCTGCGAAGACCCAACCTTGGCTATCCGCACCTTCATCACATCAGCGATGCAACGCGACAAAGAGCAAGTGAGGACGTACATAAACACCGCGCGACTGGTCTATAACAATGACCCAATCGGAGAGACCTGGGCGTCGCAGTATCTCGCTGGCGAGCTTGGTGAACGTCGTGTATCAATTGATAAGTGGCTAAAGACATGGCTATTGTGGGTCGAAGATATTATCGACCCTGCAGACAGGCGCTTTTTTGGCCAGTCCATACGGGTCATTGAACAAAATCAGCGCCGAATGCGCATACTGTACCGTCCGCCAGACCGTCGATCGTCACCACGGACTTTACCGGGGACAGAATGGCTGCTGGTCTTAGAGCCAAGAGGACTTGAATGGTTGATAACAAACATCAACGAACATCCGGAAGCACTCAAGATCAGACGACCTTGACTACCAGTTCAGATGGACAAAGCGAAAGCCTAGCTGCCGCAACAAAACAAGCGAGTGACGATTCCACGAATCGCCGGACACACCAGCGTTTTGAAGTGCAAATCAAGAGCATCGTCGAACAAGAACTTGGCCCGAAAGCCAGCGAAATGCTCATGTCGAATCTCAGTCTGGGTGGCTGTTTCTTACGGTGTAAAACGCCGGAATCACCGGGCAAGCTGGTTCTTGTAAGATTTCGTCTACCGCAATCCGATGGTCACTCACCCGTAATAAAGGCGGTGGGACGAGTTGCATGGCTCCGCCATGGCGAAGGCGGCGGTATGGGGATACAGTTTGTTCGCGTCGAAGAAGGAGACCTTAGCGACCTACACCGGTATCTCGCCGGCGCGGACAAGTCTGCCACCGAGAACGAACAAACTGACGAAGACCTGCGGGCCGCGTAGGCGCTGTCGTGTTGCTGAACAGCCCCCTAATCATCGTCATCATCCACTCGACTCGCGAGGATTTCGTTCAGCATCCTGCGCGCTTGTTTTGCGCGAGCATCCGATTCGGAAAGAATGCCAAGAATGGTGGTAAGCTGCCGTTCGGCCAATCTGAGATTACCGTTTGACTTAGCGCGCCGAGCGCTCGACATCATAGCCCCTACTTTCCCTTCCACCTTCTCCCGAATAAGTCGTGCTGATGCTTCCCCTTTGTTGTAGCCCAATGCCTTCTTCGCAAACTGCGCAGCCTGCCGGTATTGGCTGCTCGAATAGGCACCAGCAGCCTTGAAAGCATACATCTTCGCTAACTTGCGCCGGATATCCCCCGCAAATGTGCCACTGACCGCCTTGTCGATAGTGGCGGCCTTTTTCAACTTGGGTATGGCAATTGAAGGTTGGAATGCATCAGCTGCTGATCTCCCTTCGCTGAATAATGTCGCGAACTGACGAACCTTTGGCGCTAGCACTGCGGCTTTTGCCCGTTCTTGGTTGCTTAGAGATGCATCCTCACTAGCCCGCTGGAATGCTGCGGCAGCCGCGCTGAACTTCCGACTAGAGTACAAGCTATACCCCTTGCGTAGGCCGCGTGCCTTCGGAGACTTCTTTGACTTTTTCCCAACAGAGGAACCCTTCCGTTTAGGAGAATTTTTCCGATGCATGCTCTTGAATTTCTGCGTCGACCTACCCTTTTGGGTAGCATTCGCAGACGCTGCTCTTGTGGCTGGCTTGGCATCGGTTGTGCCCGACGCGATAGCACCCTTGAGATGACCTTGGGCGGAAGCTAATCCGGCGGGTGTTGCGGTAACGGTTGGCTTGACCGGCACTGCACCCTTTCCGGCTACCTTTGGTAACTCAGGAATAATAGTACTGCCCTGCATTCCTACCAATGGTGAAGGCTTATCCAAAGTCGCCATGAGCGCTTTAGCTTCTCCATCATCAGGATTCATAGAAAGTACTCTGTTTAGTACGACTCGAGCCTGGTCTCTCTTACCGCTATCCCTCAAGTCGTACGCTGATTCCTTCAGCCGCTCCAGTAGCATCTGTTGTGCTTGGTCGCGAAGCTCATCGGCCGCGGTGTAGTATGGGCTAGTCGAGGGAATAACCTCCAGACTGGTGATGACCTCTTGCGGATCACCGCGCATCAAACGTGTTTTCTCAGCCTCAAGTACTTTCCGGTGAGTTTGGGCAGCAGATAACCGAAGACGGAGGTTAGACACCAAGTCCGGATCTCCGCCCTGACTTTCCAAAGCATCAATCGTACCAGCCGCCTCCATGAGATCTTTTTTCGCGAGATACTCGCGTGACTTTTCCGCCAGTTCTTCTGCCTCAGACTTCGGCTTCGTTGTATCTACCGGAGTCTTGACCACGGGACGCGAAGATGGCTCCGTAGCGGACCACCAGGCCTGAGATTTCCCAATGAGCCATACGCCACCCACTACTACCAAGCATAGAAGCACCACAAAACCGACTTTCAAGCCGGTTCCTGCAGTCTTCAAATCCACCACTTTCTCTACTGGAGCGCGCTCTTCGCTACCCACAAACCCGAACTGCAGTCGAGTGGTACCAATCGAGATATCAGCCCCACGCTTGAGAACAATCTCTGACACTTTCGTCCCGTTGACTTTTGTCCCATTCCCACTACCCAAGTCGATCATCGTGTAGGTATCACCGTGTCGATCGAGACGAAAATGCCGACGACTCACGGAGGCATCGTTGAGCACCAGATCACAATCTAAGCCACGACCAACCACCGTCGCTTCCCCCCGCAAAAAGTACTCTTTGCCCGCGTCATTTCCCTCAAGGACAGTGATCACCCCCTGCGGACCTTCCAATCGAGGTTTGAGCAGCTCCGATGCGTCAAACATCATGGTCGAATCTACGTCCTTCGATTCCTCCGGCAACTGTATGCTTGCAGCTCCATCACCCGCGGGGCCGTACGGTGAAAATGTCGGTTCTTGCTGGCCAACGGATGTGACCTCTTCACTCGCCTGACTGCTGCTATCATCCGGTAAAATATCGAATTCCGGTGTGTTGACTGCCGTCGTCTTTTCATCAGTCACCGAAACCAAAGACAGGTCTTCAGGTGGCTCTATCGGTGGCGGACGGACCAATTTATCGTCGGTGTCGAAGACATATGCCGGGGTGGATAGCTGAGTCCGCTCTTCAATTTCATTATCCAACGAAAAAGGGAGGGACTGAGGATCAACCCCAAAGACGGCGTCAGCCAACTCAGGAGTACCAACGGCCTCCTGCTCACGACCCACATCTAATGCCATCGTACGATGCGGATCGACGACCGGAGCTGACTCCACTCCAGCAAACGGTCCCTCAAGCACTAGTCCGGCAATGTCTTCACCAGAACTAGCAATGTCTTCACCAGAGTTAACGGAAGATACATCCAAAGCCGCCGTATGACCGCCATCATCATCCCAATCTGCGGGCGGTTCTTGACGCTCAGTACCCCCCGTGTCGCCCTCTAAGTCGCTTGGCGGTATTGGGGGAGGACTAGAGTGGCCGAGAAGAGTACGAATTCTCGCCGAACTCTCGCTCTGGAGATAGTCGGCGGCACCGAGGTCAACAGCCGTACTATCAGAGAACTCAAACTCATCTTCGTCATTGCTCATCGCGGTGTAGCTCCCAGCGCATGCGCGTTCGTATCCCGATTGTATCCCTGAGGGCAGGATTGTCAAAAGCACAATAAAATCAGCAATGTAAAGGCATCTCGATTCAAGCTCGTGAAATTGACAGCCCTAGCTGTTGCTGTTAGGCCGATGTCATGGCTTCTCGGGAATACCCGGCACCTATGTACGGTTTAGCCAAAAGACAAGGGGGTCTAGAGGATGACAGTAATATTCCTCTCTGCAACGCATGGCGGCGGTGGAGAGTTCGACATCTTCTCTAATATATTTGATTCGCAGGGCGTCGTACTGGCAGTACTCATCACACTTATACTCATGAGCGTGGTGTGCTGGCTGGTCATTTTCTACAAAAGCGTCTGGTTTCGTACCAACCGTAGCGCGTCAGAAAAATTTCTAGCGAGTTACTGGAATATGGAAAATCCAAACCATCTCTATGAGGACACTCGTGCGAATCCTATGTCTGCGGAAGCGCGTATCTTCGTCGGTGCCATCAAAGAACTGGGACGTATCTCGGCCCGACAAGATGGGGTGGTACGAACGGGCTTTGAGAATATTGAACGTGCGGTCGGACGCCAAGTCAACGCGGAAGTCATGCGACTCGAGCGGCTTCTCCCCATCCTTGCCACCACCGGTTCAGCCGCGCCATTCATCGGCCTATTTGGCACCGTCTGGGGGATCATGCGTGCCTTCGGTGGCCTTGCGGAAATGGGAGACGAAGCCAACCTACTCACCACGGTGACGCCACACATCGCTGAGGCACTCGTAGCGACCGCTATTGGATTGCTTGCCGCAATACCAGCCGTTATGGCGTACAATCTTTTCGTACAGAAAGTACGACGCACGGCGACCGACATAGACGGCTTTGGTTCCGACTGCCTCAACACCATCCGACGTCTCTACTTTGCGGAGTAGAGACGTGCTAATACGCCAATATATACCGTCCAAAAAGCGCACGGGAGGGCCTTGACATGGGCATGAATCACCCCAACAGCAATGGTGGTGGACCGTCTACCCTGGCCGAAATTAATGTCACACCACTCGTGGACGTGATGCTCGTGTTGCTCATTATCTTCATGATTACTGCCAGTGTCGAAACAGTGCGAGCCGAACGTGAGCTACGCGAAACACAACGTATTGAACGGGATCTCGTTCCCCGAAAGCCCGAGCCACCCAAAAACCCACTCAAAGATGTTCCGGTAACGGTGCCAAATACCAATGTGAAGCAGGTGAAAGAGAGTGAGCAGCGAGAGCCCAAGGTGGTACTCGATCGAAACCTGGTATTTCGGCTGGACGCCACCGCTATCGTAGACTGTAAAAGCGTCGAACCTCTCTTGGCAGAGACCAGCTCAAAAGTAGGATCCGAACGTTCTGACCAAGCTTTCGAACGCTGCGCTAAACGCGCGGCAGCCGTACTTGGGCCCAACGTCCGTATCCAAGAAAAACAGCGGGTCAATTTTGCAGCAGATGAATCTATTCCGTGGGGATGGGCGACGAAATTTATGGCCATTATGGGATCGGAGCATGGCATAAAGCAGGTGAATATCATCGCCACCGGACCACAGGCTGAGGATAAAGAGTCCAAGTGAATCGACAATCCAACGATGCGGCGGTTTTCCCTGCGCTTTTGGTTGGATTAGCCGGAACAATACTAGTCCATGCCGGGCTGGGCTACACCTTGATGACTGTGGAGAGTAACTACGTACGCTTACGCGTGCCTGAGCCCTTTCAATGGGAGCGTTCAAGACGGTTGCGAGCGCGCGCACAACACCTTGAGGTTGCATTCGAGAGGCGGCGGATAGAACGAGATTGTCGCTCAATAGAAGAGTGTCAGCCTCGTATCGAACCCGTGGAAATAGAACTCAAGGTGGCAAAGCTTGGCGGTAAGGAGCCCGATAAAACGAAGCTGCCCGTAATCCAGAAGTATGAAGAACCGGAGACAATCGAAGAGTCCATCAATGTGGCTGAGGAGCCTAAAAAGCTCCAGCCACTACCCATAAAGGACTTCCTCAAGCGCAAAGCCCAACTGGACAAGCGAAGAAACAAACGCAAACGCCCACGCCGGGACCTCTTCAACCTCGATGATGACCCGCGCGCCCGGCCAACGGCGTTTGAAGAGATTACTGGCCGACTAGACGGCGAGATGTACGGAAAAGGCGCAGACCAAGAAAAATTCGATACGTATTTCGGCAAAATGGCGTTGGAGATGCACCGAGTTTTTCTGGTACCCAACTCGCTTTCGAAAAAACAGATAAAACGGCAAATCGTACGACTAATCATCACGAAGATGACGGCCGATGGTTCGATAGAGTCCTATCGACTCAAACGGAAAGCTCGTTCGAAGGCATTCACATCCGCTGCCGAAGCCGCAATACGGCAATTTATGCCACGTGAAGGGGGGACTCGCCGCCTGCCGCGACCAGACGCGGATATACTGGCGTTTGTGAATGACAAAGGCATTCTGGTGGACTTGGATGGGAGACTATTCCAGTGAGCAGTATTGGTATCGCAATTACCGCACTACTGCTTATTCAGCCTCCCGCTGACTTCACATTTTGCGCAAGTACTGAAGAGTGTACCGTGGGAGAAGCATGTATCGGTGGAGCATGCGAATCGCTGTCAGACCCTACCGTCTTCCGATTATTTCCAATGGCCGTCGATCGTATCTTCGATGTCGATAAACAAAGCCGCTCAAGCCAAGTATCAAACCGGCTATTCACCCATCTTCATCAACAACTGAGCTGGTCCGGCTTCTTCACAGTGCTGAACGAATCGACGTACCCGCCGCAGCGAACATTGGAACATCTGGGAAAAACTACCGTCGACTATCAAGCATGGCACGACATCGGAGCCTATGCCGTCGTAAAGGGAGCCCTGCGTCGCCAAAACGGAGAACTCCGGATCACCCTACGTCTGTACCTAACGGAAGCGGGTCGGTGGGTTGAATTACCATTCGAAGAACAGCGCCTTCCGAGCGCAGATCCGCTTACTGTAAAGCGGGCAGCATCGCGTTGGGTAGATGGGGTGATTCGACATTTTACCGGTAAAGCAGGTGTTCTCAGCATGCAGCTCGCCTTTGCACACCGACTTAAGCGCGGAGGTTCTAAAGAAATCAGGGTCATGGACATCGACGGCGAATTCGAAAGACATGTCACCCAAAACGGCTCAATTAACGTTCTCCCAGCTTGGACTTCCCGAGGAGTCGTTGCCTACACATCATTCAAAAAGAATAATCCCGACCTCTATATCGGTAACCGCCCCTTCTCCACTAGACCACGCATGAACACGGGGGCTGCTTTTTACCGCGACGGAAAGAAAGTAGCACTCACTCTCAGTCGCGACGGGAACCCAGAGATTTATGTTTTGGATTCTGTATCGGGAAAAGAGCGTCTAAGAGTCACTCATCACCCAGCAATTGATACGTCACCGACTTGGTCGCCCGAAGGAAATGAACTTGCTTTCGTCACTGACCGGTATACTGGGCGGCCTCAGATAGCGAGATTCAACCTAAAAAGCGCCCAAGTCGACCGGCTACCACAAGTCGGCGGATACAACACGGGTCCGGATTGGTCTCCTATCGGACCACGCATTGTCTACAGCGCGATGACCGGTGGCGAGCGATATCAAATTTTCGAAATTCAACTAGACACTAATGTCGTTCGTCGACTCACAGAAACAGGAAGTAATGAAGAGCCCTGCTTCTCTGCCGACGGCCGGTACATTGCATTTTCTAGTGACCGTTCTGGTAGTCGAGCCATTTGGATTATGACATCGGACGGCCGCGAGGCCCGACAAGTATCACGCGGACCGGGTGAATACTTTACTCCCGCATGGGAACGGCCGCCCGTACGTTGATCACTAGAACGATTTCTTTGAGCACAGAAGAAGCGTAACTGGCCCATCATTCAATAAATCAACATCCATATGAGCGCCAAAGACCCCGGTAGGAGTACTCAGACCCTTCGCTCGCAATCCTGCAACGTATCTTTCAAACAACTGGTTTGCCCGCTCAGGAGCCATCGCGGCAACAAAGCTTGGACGACGACCTTTCCGACAGTCCCCGTACAACGTGAATTGACTTACAGCCAACACATCACCTTCTACATCCACTACCGAACGATTCATTTTCCCTGCATCGTCCACAAAGACTCGAAGACCCGCGGTCTTTTCGACGAGGTAATCCACATCTCGCTCATCGTCTTCCTGTCCTACCCCGACCAATGCAAGGAATCCCTGCTCGATAGCACCGGTAACCGTCTTATCGACGGTGACAGATGCACGACTAACTCGCTGTAAAACAATACGCATAATGGGGACGTTGCCCGACAGGATGACCGCATGCAACACTTCAACACGATGACAGCTGCCTTCGACTTACCGCGAGCCATACAACAGACGCTCACGTACGACTTAGCAACCCCTACGGGATACCGCGCATTACTGGTGTATCTTATGGATCTGCTCGACTGGGCAGACTTTCAAATCATCGAACAAGCAGCCTCATTCTCAGATACGGAGTCAACGAACTTGATCGGCTTGAGAGGGCCCTACACTCGCGGGGGACTGCTGCTTTCCACAGCCATTCGGCCACAAGGTACCGCAGACGCGACACAGTGGACTGTTACGGAAGAGAATCCGAGAAATAGCACATGGAGAGACGGCGCTCTGTACGCCCATGGCGCCACTGCCGGACTACCAGACCTCCTTATAAAAGCGCATGCGGCCAGCCGTATCGACCGGAACGAATATAAGCAGCCCCTAATTTTAGCTGGGCTATTTGGTTCAGCCGCGCATGTAAGCGGCATCATGCACTTGATGGACTCTGGAGTATGCGCCCCGGATATGGCACTGGTCGGAGCAGGGACTAATTTAGAATTGGCGCACACTCATCCGGGGGAGCTCGACCTCCGAATCGAAATTTGCCAAACCAAGACCAGCCCTCCTGCGGGAGAATACACGTACGACGCAGAACTCACTGGTCCGATGAACACAGATGCTATTTCGAGGGCAAATCGAGTCGGAAGAACCCTCAAGGCAATACACTCACTTCGACAGCAGTGTGTTTTCTCCGTTCACCAACTCTCCGCTGCTCACGACAAGCCACCCACGTTCTCGATCGCCACAAATGAGGCCACTCCACCGCGATCTCCAGACTTGAAGTTCCATTTGGCAAGAACGACTCCTGGGTCAGCCGAAGACACGATCCTGTCAGCATTCACTGCGATATCTCCGCGATTGATGCAGCTAGTCCGTTGGCACCGCCCACTATGGTCTCGCGTGAACTCGGCACCGAGCCTATTCTCAGCGATCCGTCCCGTACGGGACGGGCTGGAGTTCGCTCTCCAACATTGGCCTTTACCCGGAGAAAATACCGAGGTGCTGGTCCAAGACGTTCGTTCTGAAGTACAGCGGTTGCTCCCCGAACACCTGGTAAGCCGAGTCGATATCGCGCGTAGCGTACTTCCATTCGATGCCGCCGGAAAAGGCCGACTCCTCAAAACATGCAGAAGAGGTCTATATCGACTCGGTATTCCACCGGTGACCGGTCATTTCCCTCTCGCGACCGAGGCCTGGCTTCTACCAGCGTATCAGGTAGAAACGGTCGTCTTTGGGCCAGGGCGACAAGCCGAATTACATGGGCGAGGTAATGAGCATGTCCCTCTAAACCATATCGAGCGCGCTGCTGACCTTTACGAGTATGTGATTCGCCGCATGTGCTGCCGGTAAGACGACGATCCTAAGTTCAGAAGAGTCACTGATGAGACAGCCAACGTTACTCAGCAACTGGGAGTAACATCAAAATATCGCGCTCAGAACGAGATACTTAGCATGATTGATGCGTTACCCACGGTGTGGCAGTACACCCCGGCTGGTTTTCTATTGTAGGTGGAATCGCAACCTCGGTTGTCTCTGTCCTCTGTACCCCAATATGGCCCATATGCTTGAGCGGAGCACTTATCGCCATTGGCTGGTGGCTACGACGACGAAATATCCGCGTTGCAACCCACATAATCTTCGGTGTTCTTTGGAGTCTCCCATCGCTGGTGGTCACTCCAGATATTCCACCAGTACCGAACAGACGGTGGACTCAAAAGCCTGTTCAGCTCTGTGGGAAAGCCGCATCGGTACCGCGAAAAACGGAGACAGGGGGCGTCGTATTGCTCAATCACGTGCGCGTGAATATGCAACCTATCGTCGGCAGAGTTCGCGTCACGAGCGGTGCCGTCGAGGCCTTACCGGTGCCGGGGCAGATAATGTGTGATGCCGTTGTACTCCGCCCTATTTGGCCGCATTTCAATCCAGGAGTACCAGATGCTGCGCGGGTGTGGCTCCGGCGTGGTATTCGGTTTCGTGCACACTCAAATAAACCACGTCTGACCCCTCATCCCACCGGACCGGTGGACAACATCCGAAGCGGATACCGCGAACGAATACGCTCGGCACCAAGCATAGCTCGTGCACACCTACTCGGATTGATACTCGGCGATGCAGGGGCCATTCCCAGAACGATCAAGAATACCTATCAACGCACAGGAACTAGTCACCTGCTGGCAATTTCAGGACTCCATATCGGGCTCTTAGCATGGTCAGCCTATGCGGTCTCATGGCGTCTCATTGCATTTTTCTGCCCTTTTTGGACACGCCGCTTCGCCGCGATACAACCAGCTGCAGTCATCGCAATGGGAGTCGCTTGGAGCTACGTGTTCATCGCAGGCTCGCCTCCCTCAGGTGAACGAGCAGCGTGGATGGTGACCGCTTTGGCTATTGGTCGGATCGTGTTACGTGCTCCCGATCGTGTAGGTGCCCTCGCATTCGCCTTTGCATGTCTACTCGGAGGGAACCCGAGGGGGCTGGTCGACCCATCAATACAACTGAGTTTCGGCGCCGTAACCGCGCTAATCATAGGCCTGGATACAGGACGGAAGTGGCTAAGAAATTACTGCCAGCCCTGGCCATTCCGAACGATAGCAAAGGCCGTGCAGCTCGTGGGTGAATCTTTGTGGGTGAGCACTTTGTGCACTTTAGGAACGCTGCCTTTCGTCCTGTATTACTTTGATACGTTTGCACCGCTCGGCTTGCTGACTAATCTCGTGGCCATACCGATTGCAGCCTACGGATTAGTGGTTCCAGGAATGCTGTTACTGGTACTAGACATATGCCATCTACCGGTGACGATTGCTGATACCGGTCTCACCTTGTGGGCCGAGACAGCATGTGACCTGCTGTCCTGGGTCATAGAACAAAGTCAGGGCCCGATCTGGGATTCACGAACAACAATTACTATCGCAAGTGTTCTTGCGATCTCGATTGTCTGCGGAAGGACAACTAGAGCCTGGAGAAAACGCGTTTGGCCAAAAGCGAAACGCTTCGGACTAATCCTCATATTGGCAGCCACTGTACACAAGACATCTGAAGCACCAAACCCTGAGTTGCACATCACGTTTTTAGACGTCGGGCACGGGGACTGTATCGTCTTACAGCGAACAGACGGACACGCTATCTTGATCGACGCCGGCGGTGACCCGCATGGCGTCCGCGATCCAGGGGGCCGCGTCGTCGTGCCAGCCTTGCGTGCGCTCGGAGTCAAGCAAATCGACCTCGCCATCATTAGCCACGCACATCCCGACCACTACGGTGGGTTGTACAGAGTATTCCAATCGTTCAGACCTCAGGTCATCTGGTTCAACGGCCACCAAACACGCGATACCAAATGGAAGGACCTCCGCAGACGCATTGCCAGCGCTGACATCGACTTTATCGATATGTCCACGGCCGAATCAGACCGTATCGAATGGCAAGGCGTGACCCTTCGGCCATTTCTCGCAGAGCGCATCGCACCCGAGACCTCCCACTGGTCTGCAAATGACGCATCACTGGTGCTTGAAGTCCGATATCGGTCGTTCTCAGCTCTTTTCACCGGTGATATTGAATCGCGCGCTGAACGGGCTCTGCTGCCCCACTTATCGTCAGTCGACGTTTTGAAAGTTCCACATCACGGCAGTAAAACGTCGTCTGGTCACGGACTTATTGGCATCACACGTCCATCGTTCGCCGTGGTGCAAGCAGAAGACGGTGGACACTTCGGTCTGCCGCATACGCACGTGGAAGAGCGATACCGAAATGCGAACATACCCTTCTGGGTCACAGGCCGTTGTGGTGCGGTGCAGGTACAGACCAACGGACATGGGTTCCAGGTCGTTCCGTACGCTTCCAATGCACACCTCAGACGCTTTTGCAGTGCTTTCAAAACGCATACGGAAAATTAATAGCGAATAAATTCATTGGGATTTTGGTCGAAACAGCCGATTCACTAAAAAGGCATAGTGCAGCACATACTTTCTGTCACAGACCCGTTCTGTCTTTCGAAGCTAAGGAGTGAGGACATTGATATTTTTTATTCTTGGATTCGGATGCTTCATCGTCGGTATGTCCTCGCTGGGCTCGCCCGGATCGTTCTTTGATGCTCCGTCGGTGATCATCGTTTTCGCACCGACCTTTCTTATTGCGGCCGCCTTTTATTCACCATCCGGCGTGCTAAATGCACTTAAAACTGCGGTAGGTACGGAGCCGATCACGCCGGCCGAGGCGCAGCACAATCTGAACGTAATGAGAACGCTACGCTCGTTGTCGACTTCCAGCGGTATAATTGGGGTGCTTATCGGCGTAGTCCTTATGCTTGCGGACCTCGAAGACCCCTCGAAAATTGGTCCTGCAATGGCAGTGGCACTTCTTTCTCCCCTATATGGGGTGATGTTAGCTGAACTAATTTTCCGGCCGATGGCTCATCGCATCGAAGACCGGACGACGCGTCACACTCTGTCGTAGTACC
>PKDL01000329.1 GCA_002863065.1 Pseudomonadota bacterium | reverse complement strand
CACTTGAGGTAATTGGAGATCTTTTCTCTGTAGCCAGGTTCGTTCGGCCGCATATAGAAGTCACTCCAAACCGTCGGATGCTGAGTATGCTCGTGGAATCCACGCTGCTGAAAAGATGGACCGTGAACTTCGCCAAGATACGCACGAAGCATGTGTACCTCGTCGGGGATATGTACCTCTTCGGGATGATACCAGCGTGCGCCAAGGTCCCAAGCGATGTGATAGAGGCCATAGCTCGCGCCGATCGGGTCGCTCGACTCGACCCGAATCGTATCTCCATCAGTCAACAATCGATATTCTTGAGGACCTAGGACCTTATCGTCGATGGTCACCACTATGCTGGCACCTAGCTGACCCGCATTACCAGTGCGCCATATGGCGTCGATATCGGTCACGGCTAGCAGTAAACCAGCGTGAGTCACGCCAGTCGGAATCGTAATAGAGGCAACGGGTGAGTTGTTGTTGGAATCATCGGCATGAGAACATGCGGCTGCCAAAACAATCGATACAAGAATAGAAACACACCGGTGCAACTTCATACCGCCTTTATCCGAATAGAGGGCCTTTAGATGACGATAGAAGGCGGCACCCGACACCTCAAGCTATTTTGGTGCGTTAGTGACGATACTTAGTGCGATGTCAGCCAGTTATGGATATGCGGAAATACTTCTTCATCCGCCCATTTACCGAGTACGAGATCGATGTGGCCGTAGTCATACCGACAACCAGTCAATTTACCGAACAGCTGTAGTTTTTTGTCTTCGGCACCAATGCGCTTGAATACGTCGGACACATCATTAGGTGGGGATAGTCGGTCCACATATCCAGCCAATAAGTACGTCGGAATATCGATTCGTTCGAGCTCATCGTAATACTTCATGTTGACTTCAGAACTCTCAAACCGACGTCCTTCGTACCACTCGGAAAACTGCGCTAATAACGTGCCCGGCAAGTCCGTCGGTGCGAGTGAGATGAGCCGCATCATTTCGACCGTATCGAGATTTCGCGGATTACCCAATATGCGACCCAATGTCTCCTTGAATAGAGGCATGACTGGTGCCAGCAAGAAGCTCGGACCACCGTATGGAACCTTCGGGAAATGCCTCAACTTTCGTCCAATAGGAGTCACAAGATCGATGAGAGGGTGAGCAGCGTGGGAAAAGGTAGGACTGGCAATGGCAACCAAACTACGCAGCCGATGTGAGCCCACGAGCATAGCGTACGCATAAGCGACCATACCGCCCATACTATGACCTACCCAATGCACTTGTTCATGGCCCGTTTGGTCTCTAATCAGTCGTAGCGCTGCGGGTACATCTTCCAGTACATGGTCCTCAAAGCGCCAATCGTATTGAAACCGCTGTCTAAAACCGCGTCGCGTCGACATGCCGGCGCCACGTAATTCGATCACCCAACAGTCAAAACCCAGTCTGCACAGATACTTTGCAAGTGACTTTCGACCAGGCGCATCCATATTGAACCGATTGGCTCCAAGACCATGGCACAACAGCACCGGTACCTGCCCCGGTAAAGGTCCCCGTGGTGGAATATAGCGATGTAGTGCTATGCGCCATCCGGTTGAGACCGAAGCAAAATAAGTCTGCTTTACGAGACGCTGCTTCTTGGTCAATGGGGACAGCTGCAAGGGAAATACCTCAAAATACCTACCGATGCTCGGGAACCGGTATGTTCGGGCCGCGAACAGCATCGGTCAAGTTCCTGCTATGCGCGGTTTTAAACCTGAAATCATCTGTCATCTCGATGCATGTGATGGACGGGATGATGCAAGAACCTGCTTCACTGACTTTCTTCCATGCCGCGTCTGGTGCATAGTTTGCGCCCGTGCAGATTCTGGCCAGATTTATTCAGCAACACAGTGGGGCGATTCTCATTGCCACCATCCTGGTGTCTTTCGCTACCGCTCTACCTTTGATGCAGCTTGGCTATGACGATGACGTCGTGCGATTTTTACCGACAGATGACCCAGAAGTGCAGCGCTTCAACAAAATTGTGAGACAGTTCGGTGCAATCAACGTCGCTCTCGTCGGAGTCGAGGCGACACACCTGTATACAGCTGAGAATTTGGCATATGTGCGAAAGCTAGCAACAAGCCTGAAAGCGCTCAATGTGGTTGCGCACGTCACCGCGATGACCGAGCTGGCGGTGGTGGACGCTGAAGTCGCTCAAGCAGGTGAAGTCGGCGAATCGGTACATCGAGCGTTGGTACCATCTGAAATACCGACTGACTCCGATGCGCTCAAACGCGTCCAAGACGGTATTATAACCCTGGATTACCTCGTGGGCTCAGTCGTATCGAAAGACGCTACATCCACGCTACTCGTCGTGCAGATCTATGACGAAGTCGATGGACAACGGATCTCGACCACGAGTGCGGCTCAATCCGTACGTAAAGCAGCTAAAAGCCTTACGAGACCGGAGGATATATCTCTACATTTTGGAGGCGCTCCCTTCATTGCTGAGGCAGCCGCCACAGGCTCGCAAGATGATTTGAAACGTTTGGCTCCCTGGGTTGCTGGAATCATCGTGCTACTGATCTTCCTATCCCTGGGTTCCTTCCGAGCCGCGATGCTCGGTCTGGGCTCTGTCGGCATCGGTATCCTCTGGACTCTGGGGATCATGGCGTGGACAGGATTTCCACTCACGCTCGTTTCGACGTCTTTGCCAGTGGTACTAGTCGCATTGGGTTCGGCCTATGCGGTTCATCTGCTCGTGTGCTACCTAGACCATCAGCCCACTGTAGAAGGCACGCTGCGAACCGTGGGCTGGCCAGTACTCGTGGCTGGACTCACAACGATGGCTGGATTTCTTTCATTTTTGGTAATGGATCTTTCACCCATGCGCGAATTCGGGTGGCAGATGGCAATGGGCACCGGCATATGCGTCATCCTTGCGCTCTTCGTCATCCCGTCTTTTCTCTACCGCTATCCGATTCAGGGCACCCGCTCATCCCGACTCACCAAGCTAATAGACGACGCCTTAGTAGCCACCGGTGCGGGAGCAAGGCGTAGACGCGGTCTTGTTTTAGTCTTACTCGTGAGTATTGGCCTACTGTTTGGATCGAAGCTACCGTTGATAGAGACCCGAATGGATATCGGATCATTCTTCGAATCGGACTCCGCGCCCGCACAGGCGGATAACTTTCTGACCGATAAATTTAGTGGATCCGTATTCCTGCAGGTGCTGGTCGAAGGCGATATGACGGATCCGTCCATCCTGCGGCAAGTTGCGGCATTCGAGGATCGTATCCAAGCGGTTAATGGCGTTACAAGAGTCGAATCCATTACTAACGTCCTCGCTATCATCAACGCAGCCTTCTCCGGCGAACGTCGCCTGGCGACAACGACGAAAGGTATAAAATATCACGGGTACCTTGGGCAGATGAGTGACCCTGCCGTAAGCCTACTAATCGACAAAAATTGGAAGGGTGCGTTATTACAAATCGCCCTAGGCAAGTTCGACACATCGGTCGTAAAGCGGGTGACTGAAGAAGTAAGAGCCCTCGCATCCACATCTGTGCCAGAGACGGTCACCACCGTAGAGTCCACGAATACGGAACTACGAGCGAAGGTCATTGACGACGCTGCGGAGCGGATCCTGTTGAGATCATCTGCTCCGGAGGCATTAAAACCAAGTTTGATAGGTATCCTCGACGCAGCCGGCACTACTATTGATATCGCCGAAATCAAACCCAAGATTGCCAAAATAATAGACTTAGAAATCGGTGAAGACGAAATGATTTTCGTCCGTAAGGATACCGATCTCCAGGCGTTTTCCGACTTGTTGTCCGCAGATATGGAAGCTGGTCGATTTACGCGCAAGCAGTTCAAAACCCGACTTACATCGATTGCAGACCCGGAGGAACTCGAAGAACCCGAGGCCTTCGACAAAAGCGTATCCTATCTATATCGCGCACTAGCAAAGCTTACGGATACGAGCGCTGCCACCCCAATCGTCCGCGATATTCTGACACTACTGGGGGATGGCCTAGAAGAAGCAGTGAAGTATCGGGTCTCTGCAATCGTCCATGATGTACTGGCACCAAATTGGGCCATTGATGCCGATTGGAATAACTCTATAGGGGCCCCACTGAAAGTGACCGTCAGTGGATATCCGGTGGTACAGGAAGCGATGACGCAATCGGTACACAACAACCAAGTCAAGAGTCTCGCTACGAGTCTGCCTCTGGTCTTCCTACTTCTCGTTTTATTATTCCGCAGTCCACTGGCGGGCATTCTCGGGATGATTCCAACCGGCCTCACGCTGTTGGTCACCTTCGGGCTGATGGGTATGTTCCCATCGCGCTTTCCGCTAGATATCGGTAGCTCAATGCTCGCCTCGATCGCACTCGGAGTAGGCATCGACTACGCGATTCACTTTCTCTGGCGCTACCGCGAGACAGGGGCCGACGATGCCATGCGGACCACCGGACGCGCCATTATCATTAATGCGGTAGAGATCACCGCTGGCTTTATCGTACTGGCGGCAGCAAGTCTCGTTCCGATGAGTAACTTCGGAATCTTGACCGCCGTGACATTGCTGGTAGCAGCTCTTGCAACACTTATTCTTATGCCCGCGGTCGTTGAATTATGGAAACCGCGTCGACAAACAGGAGGTTAGGGATAATGCGTCTCTCAGTGCTTCTTTTTTTCACACTACTTAGCATCCCGACTCTAGTCTTAGCCGACACGCCACTGGACGTCGATGCATTGTCGCAGACCCCCCAGGGACTATTGGAAGCCCTGGATAAGCGGCATAACGCCTACGACAGCCAAAAATGGACATTCGAAATGACCGTCATCCCTGTCAGTGGTTCCAAGCGCTCGATGAAATTCGACGTTATGCAGAAAGGTTCTAAGCGATTGGTGCGGTTCCTTTCGCCTGGAGATGTCAAAGGTATGAGCGTGTTGTCCAAGGGTCGCACGATGTACGTGTATGCACCGCAGACGGAAAATGTACGGCGCGTCGCTACATCAGCGCGCCGTCAGAACCTGCTGGGATCGAATTTTACCTACGCCGATATGGCAACTGTCAATCTCGCACCAGAGTACAATGCGACAGTAGGTGCTGCTGCAGATGATCATGTCTGGCTGGAGCTCAATAAAAAAGCAGAGTCCGACGCGGCTTGGCCCAAGCTGCGGCTACGGATAAATAAAAAACACGCACTCATCGAAGTGGTCGAGTACTGGGATGCTGGTAAGAAAGTGAAGACCCAACACCGGACAAACTTTACTGTTGTCGGAGGCGCCCCAACCTGGAAAACCATCACCATGTCGAGTGAAGGCGGCTTAAAGACCCGATTGGAGATGCTCTCGCAGAAGATCAACGAGCCCATTCCCAACAAGGTATTCAGTAAACGCAGCCTCGTGCGCGGCCAATGAGAGCAATAGATATGACCAACTGCCGTCACCGCCATTTCATTCTGGCAGGGATTCTATCTATTTTTGGAGCACTATCTGCGAATGCTCAGGTAGAAGCCGACTTCCGCTGGAAAGCGGAGATATATACTGACATCCGCACTACGTTATGTGGTGGTGAGCTCGCCCCGTGTCCAACGGACGTGAAGTCATTGGACTATGAACGGTTTGAGACAGGTATTCGCGGGGAAGTCCTAGGTAAATATGGTGGATGGGTACTCGGCAAGGCGCAACTCGATCTGCTGTACTTGGAAACGGGTAATACCAGCAGCTTCTCCGAGCTATTAGACCGCAATGCCCTCGACCCATTCCGGATAGAATCACGTGCACTTTTCGTGACCTTCACCGATGCGGGAATCGACGGCTTCGATATATCACTGGGCCGTAAACAGCTTGTCTGGGGTGCCTCCGATAAATTCCGACCGACATCCAATCTCGTCCCCCTGGACGTGCAAGACCCGCTGGCCTTTGGAGATACCGTCGCTCAAGAGATGCTGCATATTCGGTACAGTCCCTACGTTTTCGGCGGTGATGAAGACGATCCTTGGTTCCAAGAATTGTTCTTTGAGTTCTCCTGGGTACCAATCTTCAAGCCTGCTTGGCTTCCCGCCAGTGCTGAAATCGCCTTCCGTGACGTCGATGAACAATTTCGGAACGCGCGCACCCCAATACTGGCTGGCATGGCACGAGACCAGGTGGGCTATGTACAGCAAGGTGCAACCGTCAATGTCGACCCACGAATCATTCGACCAGATTACGATATCGAACACTCAATGCTTGGTGCCCGGATGGGATTCAACCTCGGTGGGATCGATATGTCCTTCTCCTACTTTTATGGATACGACGACTTTCCGCGAGCTGAATCAGCGGTCGTTACCGGTAACACTATCGACGTGAACGTGGATCTCACCCTGACGTATCCGAAGGTCCATGTCATTGGAATCGACATGGCAACGAGTCTCGATTTTATGGATGGTGTGGGACTTTGGGCTGAGGTCGCCTTCAACATCCACGACGATTTATATATCACGATCGACGGGACCGAGTTCGCAGGTAATCGTGACGGTGATGTGTTCAAGAACGGACCCGAACTGGAATTAGAGAAGGGCTTTTTCATTAAGGCTACGGTCGGTATGGACTACACGCCTTTTCCCTGGTGGTACCTCAACATTCAATACCTGCGTGGATTTGTCGATGAGTTCGGCGCCAATAAACTCGGGGATTACCTCGTTGCCGGAATGGACTTTAAAATGCTCCAAAACAAGCTGTTGCTGCGGATTTTTGGCATCGTAAAGTTTCCTGTGACGTGTGACACAGACACGTTTGGGCTGTGTACCGAAGATACCGGGCTAGGTGCCCGACGGCGACGCGAAGATGCCAGTGCAGCTATTTTCCCCCAGATTGTAGTTGCGCCAGTGAATGGAGCCGAATTCACCGTGGGAGCATTTCTGTATTTCGGGGCGAAAAATACGAAGTTTGGAAGCCCGACGACGGGCGCATCCACTGTTTTCGCACGCGCGCGCATCCTGTTTTAGTCTGCTGGCTTCGCGGCGATATACGCACAACAACCAAGCGACATGACAAGATGACAGAGGGCCGACCTCCAATTTAGACATCGCATCCGCGCCAAACGATAATTTGAACCATCCTGTAAGGGCTGGTCGTCTTCCGGTGAGAAAACGTCGATTTTATGGAAAACCAGCGCTTAGTTCGACCACCGATTCAGGACTCAAATACCATATGAACAGTCGCGATTCGCGTCCACCCGACAGCCCTAATCCATGGTTCCTCCGCATGGGCTGGTCCTTTGTGCGACACCGGCTAGCGTATGCACTGCTCCTAGCAGTGATAACGGCTGGCGCCATGTGGCTAGTGGTCAACAAGCTAGAGATAAACAACAGTCTGGAAGTCTTCGCGCCGGACTCGCCCGAGATGGACGCAATCGATGAGTATCGCGCCACATTCGGCCGCGATGATCTCTTTCTAATACTGATCGAAGGTGACGTCTTTACGCCCGCCTTTTTACAGCGGCTAAAGCAAGCTCACGAGATCGTTGCTAACATTCATGTCGACGTAGAGATCTCGAGTCACCTCGACGCTGTTCCAACGACACCGAGTAGGCCACAGTCAGCCGACGCCCCACCCCTTGAAGATGACTTCGGAGATGACTTTGCTGACGGTTTTGAAGACGATTTTGAAGACCCCACTAGCCAACAAGGTGACGATTGGGAGGGCGTGGAAGGCGGCAGCGTCATCGAAGACGTTGTCTCTCTGATCAATGCCCGCCAGACAGTACCAATAATGATCGATGGAGAATCGGGCATCAGAGTCGAAAAACTACTTGACCCCATGCCGCCTGAAGATGCGCTCCCAAACATCAAAAAAGCCGCGTTGAACGACCCAGCCATTGTTGGCCGTCTGGTAGGTAAAAGCGCGCGGCACACCGTGATTGCAGCCCGCACATTTCAAATGCGCGACGAAGATATGGAACTGGTCGCATTGGAGCTTCAGCGAGCGCTGGAACCTCTTCAAGCAGACTTTTTCAAAATCCAAGTGACAGGCCAGCCAGCGATAAACGCTGCGCTGAATCAAATCGTCCTGCAAGATACAGCCAGACTCGCAACCTACTCAGGTTTAGCGATGCTTCTGATGCTCACCTTCCTGTTTCGCCATCCGATCGGAATATTTGGTCCAGTGGTAGTTGTCGGACTCGCCGTTGTATGGACGCTCGGCTTTATGGCGGCCGTAGGGTACGGCATGACAATACTGTCGGTCATCTTACCATCCTTCCTTCTAGTAGTCGGGGTCGGTGACTCTGTTCATATGATTAGTATCTACAGGGATTTACGGCGGTTTGATGTGCCCAATAACGAGGCCATCGCAAGAGCGGTTGGAGTGACCGGACCGCCGGTATTATTCACGTCCCTCACCACCATGTGCGGTCTCTTTAGTCTCAATTTTGCAAACATCGAAGCCATCGCTGAAATGGGGGTAGCAGGCGGCGTCGGTGTCATGTTTGCGCTCACCCTATCACTCATATTTCTGCCGATTTGCCTCACCTTTAACCGTTCCAGCCTCATGGGCGCAGCCCCCCGCAATGCGTCAGAAAGTGGTGATCTGATCGACCGCGCAATCGGCGTATGCGTTCGGCTCTCTTTGCGGACAGGCCTCTGGCAAATGGTTGCTGTTTTCGCAATATTCTCAACCATCGCCATCTACGGGATCACAACACTAAAAGTCTCCCATGATGACTTAGCGACCATTCCGGACGATATGGAAATAAAGCGTTCGGTGTTCAGTATGGACAAACACGTCGGTGGGGTGTCCTCAGCCGTACTGATATTAGAACCCAAGAGTGGCACCATGAAGGACTTGAATGTCCTGCAGGGTCTCGAAAAGTTAGCGGAGGATATCCAGCAATTCGAACTTGAGGGCGTTCAAGTTGTGGGACACGCACTGTCACTGTTGGATGTGGTGAAGGAAACGCGGCGCGCACTCAATAATGGTGACCCAAAGGCATACCGACTTCCCGACACGCAGGACGAACTTAATGCCCTGCTCTTCTTATTCGAAACCAGCGGACCTTCCGAATTACGACGGCTGGCAACACTGAATCTCGATAAGAGTCACATCACATTCCAGGTGAAGTGGCGTGAGGCTACAAGCTACAAACCGCTGCTCGAGCGAATCGAGACCTCGGCCGAGGAGCACTTATCGGCGACTACCGAGGTCCGCGGTACGGGCAGCGTTTATCTGATGTTTCGTATCGTACTAACCCTGTTACAGGATTTGATAAAAAGCTTTGGGACTGCATTCCTCTTTATCACTGTTTTGATGGTGTTCATGCTTCGAGACCTCAAACTGGGTTTGATAGCGATGGTCCCAAACCTCGTACCCATCGCTATCGTCATGGGTATCATGGGCCTAACCAACATCCCAGTCGACCTGAATAACCTGCTCATTGCTTCCATTGCACTCGGGATCGCAGTTGATGACACGATCCATTTCCTGCACCACTTCAAAGCCGGCCTCATAGAGACGGGCGATTGTGAACGTGCGATTACGACCGCCGCCCATCATGCTGCACGAGCCATGGTCGGTACATCTATCATTTTGGGTGCTGGGTTCTTGGTCTACGTCGCAGCGCTCAATGCAGCAATCGCACGTTTTGGTGTCCTGATCGGACTGACCGTCATCGCAGCCCTCGTCGTGGATCTTATCCTCCTGCCAGCCATCCTCAGAATCACATACGGACACCATACTGCGCGGTCCTCACACCCCGCCTAAGAATTATGTGACATAGCGCGTCTTTCACAATAGCTCGCCGGCTGTTACTTTCGGCAGGATGCGGGAGCAACTGTTCCACGTACTAGCGACCCTGATTGAACGACGACGCGGCATCGTGCTCTTCACCTGTACGATACTGTTCGCCGCATCGATTTGGTGCGTCGTAAATTACATCCAGATCGACTCGTCTCGCCACGCCATCGTGAATGAGGACGATCGTGAACAACAGCTACTCATGGCATTCAATGCACGCTTCGGTACGAATGACATTCTGTTGCTTGTAGAGGGGGGCGATCTAAAGTCGAGACGGCTTGCAATGGACTCCATCGCTAACGACCTCGTCAAAAATGGACTCGCCGAAAATGTGACGTACCGAGTCAATGTGGCGGAGATGTCCCATATCGCTGCATGGTATCTACCCAAAAACAAGCTGCAGCGCGTAGCGAAAGGCCTAGCCTCTCTACCCAAACCAATGACGGCTGCTGACAAGCCTATCGCCCTCGTTGGTGTCCACGGTGTAATTCAGGAACTCAATACCAGTTTAGAAGAATTCGCAGACGGTGATACCAGCGACATCAAAACACCTGAGTTTAGTACCGATGATCTTGAAGCCGCCACCGCTATAGTGGAAGCGTTGTTCGATGAACTCCGGACGTGGTTGACCAATCAAGAAAAGACGTCGTTCAATCTCACGGAACTTCAGAAGCAAACGAACGGCCCTATCCAATTAGACTCTGCGGGATATATGTCCGTTGGTCCAGACAATGCACTGCTCATGCGGATCCGTGGCATGGGCGACGTAATAGACCCGCAAGTGGCCGTTCCTTTGCTCGATAACATAAAAAGCGTAGTAGTAACGTACCTCCCTGAAGATACCACCTACGGATTTGCCGGGGTTCCATCCATTGTGTCGGATGAAAATAAGGCAATAGGACGCGACATGTCGCTCACGGGCACCGTATCTGCAGCCGGATGCCTGCTGCTGTTCCTGATCGCATACCGTACCTTTGGTGGCATGTTGGTCATTATGGCTGCGTTATTCACCGGAATCGCCTGGGGATTAGGCTATGCGGTCATAGCCATTGACAAGATGACCATGTTTACGAGCTCCTTTCTGGTCATTATTATTGGCATGGGCATTGACTTTGGTGTGCATCTCTTCACTCGTATCCGGCTGGAACGACTAGAAGGTCAATCTCCCCCCGATGCGGTGCGAACAGCTCTAGTCGGTACCGGCCCACCTATAGTGATTGGCGCGATGACGAGTGCAGCCGCATTCGGAGTGATGGCGTTTACCGAATTCAAGGGCACGTACGAACTTGGCATCATGGCTTCTGGAGCACTGCTCTGCGTACTACTGGCCTCATTTATAATGTTACCAACGCTGCTGGGCAGTCCCGGTAGCAAGATGTTTCGGACGAAAAGGGCTCCTGGTAAGGCAGGGCTTCATCTATGTCTGCCATACTCAATGCGATATCTGGCTGTCGGGGTCGGCATTGCTCTTACGATTTGGACTGCATCTGCTATTCGACCTATCAAGTGGGACCTAGACTCGAATAATCTGCTCCCCAAAGACACCCCCACACTTCAAACAATGGCACGACTTGAAGCGCTCGGGCTAGGACAACTAGAGTATGCCGGTTTGGAAGGGGATGACCTCAGTGAAGTCGTCCAACACACCAATGCTGCATCCGAATTAGTCGAGGAAGGTATCGCATCCCGCGTCGAAAGCCTTCTAGACGTACTGCCTACCGAGGTAGCTGAAAAAACACCTCTCATCCAGTCGCTTAGAAAGTCGATACGCGGCCAACGCCCAATCAGCTTCGAAGCTGACTCCAAGTTCAAGGCACAAGAATTTGTAAAGGACCTGACCGCACTGCAGGAGTTACTCGAAGACGATTTGCCGTTTGCCCTAACGGAGCTCGGTCAAAAAGACCTCTTGCCCTATATCCGACGACTTGCTCAAAAAGTGAACGAGCTACGAACATCTGCACAATCGCTGACACCGATACAACTGGGAACCAGAATCAACAAATTCGAAGGAGCCTTGACGGAGCTTGTTCCAGGAATCAAGAGGTTTGTGAACGAAGGACGCGCCTTCGAAATCACGGATCTGCCAGAATCCACACTCGCAGCATTCCGATCCACCGCTAATAACCACACGTCCTATGCAACCCGCGTGTATCCAATGGGTGACGTCGCAGACGCGGAGTTTGTCAGTGACTTCCGCCAACGGCTTCGTGCTATCGATGACGGCGCCACTGGGTATGCGATCAATTATGCGTACTTTGGTGAGATCTTCGCCCGTTCGTTCAAGAACTCATTGTTTTACGCGACGACGCTCGTGTTACTACTGGTTTGGCTAGATGTTCGCAGCATTCGGGACACGATGCTTTCACTTCTCCCTCTCGTACTGGGTTCCGTCTGGATGGTGGGCGCAATGTACATTCTCAACATTCAGTTTACCTTTGGAAATGGGATCTCGCTCCCACTCATTATCGGGATAGGTGTGGATTCTGGAGTACACCTTGTCCATTCCTGGCGTGAACATGGTCAGAGTGTAAAAGAAGCGGTACGAACCTCGGGCAAGGCTATTATAGTATCGTCGTTCACTACTATCATCGCGTTCGGTTCAATGTACTTCGCACAGTATGAAGGGCTTCGCTCACTCGGCCTAGTACTCGTGTTGGGTGTATCCAGCTGTCTGCTGGCGACACTATTCGTATTGCCCGCGGTCATGTATCTTATCGGTGAAAAGCAACCGCAAGCGTAGGCATATCAAGTCATCTGAATGCATAGGAGGCTAATGTCGTCTCAACTAGGTAAGTGCAAGGTAGCACGGTGCCTGATACCTGGTTTTGCATAGAGACTTGCCGAGCGACGGAGTATCGAGGAAACGACAGGAAAGGGCCAAACACCGTGACGCTTGATTGCCAAGCATCATGAAGGATGGATTTAAACGAATGAGGAACCTACGAATTAGTCGTACTAGCAACTGCATTATCGCCGTACTAACGATGCTCGTGGCATTCTCCGCATCCGCGACATCTGCACGAGTGCTTCTGTGCTTTCCTGGCGGGCCTGGTTCAACAGAGCAAGCACAGCCCATAGTGGATGAGTTCCTTGGACATCTGGCGTCGCTCACAGGTTGGGATGATGTCAATGGGACATACATAAACAATATGAGGGACTGCAGGGCAACGATGAAGGCACATCCTGCATCGGTCGTCATGGTACCGCTTGACCTCTTTCTTGCAGAACGCAAGGCCTGGAAACTGACTGCAAATGCTGCGCTACAAAACGAAGAAACTGCAGGGTCTTACCATCTTGTTGCGTTACCCGGTACGACAATGGAAAGCCTGAGCGGTAAAGTGGTTCAAACCGGATTGAAAGCGTCAGATACCTTTCTCTCCAGAGTGGCATTTGATTCCAAAGTTGATGTCACAAAATCGTTTACTCTCGAGCGCACACGAAGTGCACGTAAAGCGGTAAAAAACGCAGTAAAGGGTAAGGCAGCAGCAGCAATTCTCAACGATGTACAGTTCAAAGCCCTTCAAAGCTCGGCCAAATACTCAAAATTGACATCCCTGCTTGCCGGCCCGACCTTACCAGGGGCCATCGTCGCTAACACCGGTGAGAAAGATGACACACTCCACAAAGCACTCTTAGGCGTATGCAAAAAACACGCAGAGGCCTGTAAGAAGATGAGAATCACCGGATTTGAAACTGTGGATTCCGATAAACTTTCGACACTGGAGAAAAGTCTCAACAAATGAGTGATGAACTCACAAATAGCCGGAAGGCCGCCGCGAAAATCGCGCGAACAGCCGAGGCTCTTACTGGCGCCCTGAAGCAGCTGGAATCCGCGGTAAAACATATAGATGACCGTCCTTTTGCTATCACCTCCACGGTGGCTGATGTTCGTAAGGCGCTCAAGCCAATACTACCCACAGCCGCCGACCTCTCGGAGCTACCAGCATATTTGAACCAACTAGAAGAACAGGGGAAAATCGCGACTGAACGGGGGCGAGCAAGATTAGCGGCCGAGTTACACGATGAGTTAACCCAGCGGGGCCTAGCCTTGCAGGGCCGCCTGCCAACACCGACCGTTGGCCCCATGACTCTCGAATTTCTTTTCGGAAACAAGCCAGCGGTCAAAATCTATTACGGCCCCAAAATCACCCTGTTGCATACCGTTCCACTCGACCCAAAGACAATCGCAGACGCGGTATTGAGAGACATGCAATCTCTCAATGGCGATACGATGGACGACCTGGCATTTCTTACCGAGTTACATACCGCATGGAAAGTGGCTCTCATACGGCTCAACTTATCACCGGGAGAGCGTGCACCGATACGTGCTGTGCATGAGGCACTTGCGTCCGGAAGGCAGCCCCCACAAGCCTGGGAGCCACTTGGTCGCGGAGTGGTAGAATATGGCGCAGTGCGATTTAGTCACGACCTGACCCGGCTGCGTACTAGAAGTGCAGCGTTCGGAGAACTCGCCCTAACCGTGGCCACTCGCGAACAGACGAAGAAGAGTGCCGATCACTTGTGGGTGGATGGAACGCATTACGCATTCATCTCTTTCCGATAATGATGCCACCCCACCTCACATGTCTTGTGCGAGTCAAAGCAGTGTAGTCTGCATCAGAGAATAGCGGCGATGTGAGCATAGAGCGTCACAAGCCGTGAGACTGTTTGAAAGGTAATAAAATGGCAGACTTCGATACGCCCTCGACATTCGCTGCCCGCCGAATCATAGAAACCGTAGGCTCAAGCGGGACCCCGCCTCAATGGGGATTTCACTTCTTCTCGGCTGGACTTGATTCCTACCTGAACGTGCTTGAGCAAGACTACCTTGCAAGCTACCTCCCACAGGGTGGCGCGACATTTAAGCTACTCGTAGGAACATATGGCGGAGGTAAAACGCACTTTCTCTACAGTGTACGGGCGCTTGGTTGGAAGCACGGGTTCCCCGTCGCATATGTGACGTTGTCGCCCGAAGCCTCCCCGTTTCATCGTTTAGACCGTGTCTATGCCGAAATCGCTCGAAGCATCGCGTTGCCTGTCACTAGCGAAGATGCGTTCCAGAGTATGGAAACCGGTCTACTCCCGCTCCTAAAAATGTGGCACCTACGGCTCATGGAGGATCTTGAGGAACGAGATATTCCGGAGTCTAAGCGGATATCTGCTCTGGTTCAGATGGCGGAGCGTGCGGTCCAGGGACTAGAAAGCTTACAAATGCAGAAAGCGCTTGTGAATGCGGTCGAAGCACTCGCAAGAGATAAGCATAACGAGCTGGCGGACCTTCTGCAGTGGCTGACTGCAGCAGGGTATGCTCGAGAACGCCATAAACGATATGGGCTGCTGCATGCAATCGATAAGAGCGTCGCACTGTCGATGCTGCGGTCACTTACGCAATGGGTCCGGCAATTGGGCTACCCGGGATTATGCATTTTATTCGACGAGGCAGAGCAAGTTCCCAGTCTTTCGACAAGGCAACGGGATGCGCTTCTGTCGAACCTGAGAGAACTCATCGACGAGTGTGGGCATCAACACTTTGCCGGCGTTCTGATGGTGTATGCCGTACCCGACTCTAATTTTTTCGAAGGCCGGAGCAGCGTATATGAAGCGCTCAACCAGCGAATATCGAGTGTCTTCGAAGTATTCAACCCAACCGGCGTGACCATCCGCCTAGACGAACTAGAAATAGACCCCTTGGAACTACTGCAAGCAATTGGGCTAAAGCTGGCCGACGTCTACGAACGCGCCTTTGACCTTCTATTGCCAAATAAAGGACCAATTGTGGGTGCGGTCGCGAAGGCGGCGTACGAACAACGCTTTGGTGACATTGGGTACAAGCGCCTGTTTGTTCAAGGCTGCGTCAAAGCCTTTCACCTTGCGCGGGCCGGACAAGCTACTCCGCTCGACCTGGAATCGGCGCGTAAGCTGCTGTGAGAACACCTATCCCAAAAGGAGCACAAGTCCGCCATCGACTCATGGGCACTGGGCGTGTGCTTCAAAGTCGGTACAACGGCTACGAATACTGGATCCAATTCAAGGCCGTTCGCACCTGGGTCAAAGGCACTGAGTTACGATTTGTAGGTGGGAAAGAAGACGGTAAACGGCTACCAGCTCCCTCACGCAGACTGGCGGTCGCACCTCAGCCCCGCACGGCGCGAGCATCAGAACCACCCAAGATTGTCGCAACGCACGAGGATCGGCGCGTAATAGAAGCCTTCCGCCTTGGAACCGTGCCCGATCAGTACGTACAGAAATGGACATTTGGGCGCGATGACGAACTTGCGCACATAAACTACTGGCTGGACGATCAAGCGGATGGCAGCCTGCTCATTGAAGGCGCGTATGGCAGTGGTAAATCCCATCTACTCCAAGCCGCGCGCGCTCGAGCGCATGAGAGCGGCTATGCAGTGAGTTACTCACATCTGGATGCAGGAGAAGAAAGCGCCGCATTTCCCAAACGCTTATATCGCCAGATCGCACGAGGGCTAGAAGTCCCTGGTATTGGAGGCCTCACGCACCTACTCATGGCCTCAGTAGAGCGCCATGGAGGAAATCCGATACCGGACCACCCCATCCTAGGAAGAGTGCTCGATAAGATTGCTGATGGGCGCATGACGGCGGCCGACTGGGCGGCAGTGTCAGGGGAAGGACCTGCGACAGCTGCAACAGGTTTCCTACCCGATTTCACGACGACTGCGAACGTATATTGCAACCTATTAAGCGGCCTAGGTCACCTGTGTACCGAAGTCGTTGGTCTCGCTGGATTAGTTCTACTCATTGACGAAGTAGAAACCGCAAGTGCTTGCCTCTACCGGTTTCATTTTCGCCGAGCGCAGTCATTCTTCCGCGGACTGACAATGACTGCGAATGACGAACCCGAGCTGCTCGACGAGCCGATACTTCGAGAATCAACCTACGTCGGCGCACATACAGGGCTGATTTACGCGGGACATCGACGTGTCCCCTACTTGTATACATCTCCATGTGGACTTAAGGTCGTGATGGCCACCACCCCAGGTCCAATGCGCGGCCAATATAAAGAATGGCGGGGTGAACAAACAGTGATCGAAATAGAACCGGTACGAGCTCGTGCGTTGCGTTCATTAGCCGAACGAATCAATCTCGTGTACGGCTCATTATTTGGCGTAGAGTTCAAGTCGGTAACGGTTACGGCACTCGTAGGCAAACTGCTGACCCGCTTCGGTAGCGTAGCAACAAGACGATTTATCAAGGCATTTGTGGAATGCCTGGACTATCGACGATTCCACCCTAATGTCCCACTAAAAGACCTACTCAACTCGTGACGTCTTGGACTCCACTGAAGGTACGGCGAGCGCTTCGTAACACGTTTGGCCCCTTCTTTGTGACGCATGGACAGCTCAACCCCACCCAGCTAGTGGCCCTGACGCCATTGCTGGATGGGCATGACCTCTTACTATGCTCGCCAACCGCCAGTGGCAAGACTGCCGCTGCTATTGCCCCCCTTTTAGAACGCCATGCCGTTCCTGGCGATACCGTTCTGCGTGTCCTCTATGTGGTGCCCACTCGTGCACTGGTGAATGATCTCTACCGTCGACTTGAAGGTCCACTCAGAGATCTAAGGCTTCCACTCGTCGCCCGAACCGGCGATAAACAACCGCTTCGTAGCAACCAGACGGCAGCAGTGCTTCTAACGACCCCAGAAAGTCTCGATAGCCTACTGTGCCGACAACCCGAACGGTTTTCTGAGTTGGGCGCGATTGTGCTAGATGAAGTGCATCTCGTCGATGGTACGTATCGCGGGGATCAAGTGCGGGTCCTCCTTTCAAGATTACCAGCTACATCCCAACGTGTCGCACTCTCAGCGACAGCGGCCGAACCAAACGCCTTTGTAGAGCGCTACCTGTCTTCAAGCGCGGAAATAATCGACATCGGAGAACGTAGGGAGCTGGAGTTTCATGCGGTATCAGACCCCGAAGAAGCCGTAGCATTGCTGCGAAAGCATCGCCGCCATAAGGTATTGTGGTTCTGTGAAACACGTCAGGACGTCGAGCTCGTCGCAGAGCGCTTGCAGTCTGTTTGGCCTGCAAACCGATTAGTTGCACATCATGGGAGCCTCGCGAAACGTCAGCGCGAAAGTGCAGAAGCCGCTATGCGAGACTGGCCATGGGGTTTATGCGTCGCAACGATGACCATGGAAATTGGCATCGACATCGGTGATGTTGACGCCATTGTGCTTCAGCAGCCCCCTCGAAATATTGCGTCGTTCCAACAGCGCATTGGTCGCGGCTGTCGTAGAGAACACACCATGTTTGCTGTGGGAATTTGTGACGCCCCCGACGATATGGAAACCTTTCGGACGTATGTAGAAATGACCCGTGCCGGGCAGCTCGAACCTGAGGCCTATCAGCCGGATCTAAGTGTGGTAGCGCAGCAAATACTTAGCATGCTGTTTGCTATGCCTTCAGGGGTAGAACTACGCACGATACAAGCGCATCTGTCACAGCTATCTGAGGCCGATACTATTCACGCTATCATTGAACACTTAGAAGCCTTCGAAGACGGTCCTTTCCTTTTTCGGAGAGGCATGCGTTTACACGCTACCACTCGGACGATGGACTTAGGCGAAAAAGGGCTACTGCACAGCAACATACCATCCACTGGTGGGAAAAAGTTCGTAGATGCAGCCTCAGGAAAAGCCATTGGAAGCGCAATGAGTGATGTCAAAGTAGGAGATATGGTGGTGCTTGCGGGACAGGCTCGACGCGTCACGCGCGTCACGAGTTCGGCGGTCCAACTGGAACATGCGCAGGGGCAAGCAATGAAAGCACCTAAGTTCTCACGTGATAGTGCCGCGGGCGCTTGGCGATGGCTTTTACCCGAAGAGCTACGTCGCCGCTGAATCGTAAATGACGCTCAATAGGACGTATGCCCACCAATGCATGCAGCACACTGAAAAGGCTGAGCATTCCGACTTCAGCCCAGCTATGTTCTGAGAGCCTGCACCGTGATGCGAAGCATCTCCCAAACACTGCCCCGAGCGCGGTTGCCACGTAGACCGCCTCTTATCCTAGAAGAGCCCTAAATGTTCATGTGGTAAAGGCAGGATCCAATTCAATACTATGAATGCGCTGGGGTAGCGTGCCGAGAGCCATACGGAGGGCTACCGATATCGTGTGGATATACATAGAGAGTAACGGTTTCATGATGGAGGTGCCCCCCTCTGCAGAGGCGCAGCCAAATCATTGGCTCCGGATTACTGTGCTTGGGGTTGACGTGTTGCTCTTCAGTGCAACTAACATACTTCTTCCATAGCGCTCCCGAACAAATACAACGCGACTTCTTGGAGCACCCTGCCGACGTCTACAGCCCCGGCTGCTTGCTATATGCCATCTACTGCGGACACGTTCCCTATTTAAACGGTACGATCTTCTACCATGATCAATACACCCCATCCCGAGGTCCGCGACTTACTGAATCCTCAGTGCCTGAAAGTATGTACTGCGTGCTGCATCGAAGCATTGCAAAGGACCGCGACCGCCGCTACCAGCGGGCGCGAGACGTAGCTCGAGAGCTCGCTAACTGCTACCCCAAGAACTGCACCGAGACACGGCTGACCGACATCTTAAAAGCCCCACTTTCGACCTACATTGGACAATTCCTGGCCCCCTCCCCCAAAAAAAACGTAGTTATCCACAAAAGTCGATCTGTTCTGCATTCAGGTTTCTTCTATTCGACTGACACAGTGGCCGCACAACATCTTGGGTCACCACCCCTCGCCCCACACCATATGTCGGTGCAACGGCTCTTTTCCCCGTTTTTCTTGACCTCTAAGCAGATAAACCCCTTGACGGATCAGGGGCTAGATGGCTAATCGTGGTGAGGCGTGGGACAAAGTGGGATGAAATGGGTCCACGCATGTACGACCTGGTGACAAGAGGGAATTACCAGAGCGAACTGATATCGGCGGCGAGACGAATGTTTACTGGTGAATACACTCATACGATGGACGAAAAGGGCCGCATCTCGGTTCCAGCGGACATGCGCGACGTCCTACGACGTAAATATGAGGAGCGCTTAGTTCTCACGAAGTCACTGCATGGAAAGTGCCTCTGGGGATTTCCAGAGCCTGAATGGGAAAAGCTTGCGGAGGCTATTGCAGCCTCTGGGTTAGCGAAGCGACAGCTGCACAGCTTGAAGCGATTCCTCTTTCCCGCCGCACGTACCTGCGCACTGGACCGCGCAGGCCGAATACTAGTGCCCGGCGCACTACGAACGTTCGCTGCGATTTCGGATGCAGCAACATTCGTAAGCGTCGGAAAATACTTGGAGATTTGGCAGCCCGACAACTGGCTTAGTGTATCCGAAGAGCTCGCTGGCGACGATAGTGTCGATGCGGTTCTAGATGCCATGGCTGAAATCGGACTCTAACCACAGTTAGAGCTGCAGAAGTCATCCAATGCAACATGGCGTTAATACGCCTACGGATCGGGGTCGGAGTGACCTGAGGGAGCGATTCGTGACGAGTTCAAAGCCAGCGGCGGAGACATCCGTCCATACGGCTGCATCAATAAAAGGCACCACACGGGTTGGTGCCGCCCCCGCACTGCAACAATTGCGACGTGTCTGGGGTGTGAAGGTCTTTCTTCTGAGCTTCGGCTTCGTTGCCGTCGTCAGCCTGCTCGGTATGTACCGTGTATGGACTCAGTATCAGATTTATTCGACCGGCCAAGACCTCTCCCGGGAAACGCTACAGTACCGCGCGGCCCGAGATGAAAACCAGAAACTTACGCTAGAGCTATCCACACTCAAAGAAGCGCGTGTAGTCCGTTCTAGAGCTGAGAAACGCCTCGGAATGCTCCAGCCTGCACCACAGGATGTCGTAGAAATCCGAGTGTCGAATACTCCAACGGAGGTCGTTCCGTAAATGTGCCGTAAACCCACACAAGGTGCACTTGGTCGGCGTCTCGAGATGATCGTTCCAGTACTCGTCTTATTGTGTTTGAGCGCCTGTGCCGCCATGTCGAAAGACGAGGACCAAGCAAAGAAGATCGACTACCACTATCGACTCGCGAACACATCGTTTTACGAACACAATATTCCCGGTGCTCTGCGTGAACTCACGTTGTGCCTAAAGCTTGATCCGAAGCATGCGGATGCACATCACCTCATGGGTATGATCTTCTTTGGAAGACGGGAATACAGCGAATCCGAAAATCACTTCCGGACCGCGTTGGATCTACGCCCTGCTTTTCACGAGGCGAGAAACAACCTGGGGGCTGTGTTGCTTGCAGAAAAGCGTTGGCGTGACGCAGTTGAAGTACTGAAACCCCTCGTCGGTGCCACACTGTATGGAACCCCTTGGCTGGTACACAACAACCTAGGTTATGCATATCACCAACTTCTGAAACGAAGACAAGCCATGCACCACTACAAGCAGGCGCTCTTCCATAACCCAAAGTTTTGTCTGGGCTATGCCAATCTCGGGACGCTCTACGGGGAGCTCGGTGACGAAGAGCTTGCAGTTGATTACCTCGGACGGGCGACGGAAAAATGCGAGAAGTTCGCTGAGCCTCACTTTCAACTGGGTCGCCTTTATGAACGCATTGGAGAACACGCCACTGCCAGAGCTCAGTATAAACAGTGCTACAAAGACGCGCCTGAATCGCCATTAGGCCGCCGATGCCGGAGGCGTATGTAATACATGGGCCGTCCTACCTCCCAGAATCGCCGCGGGCGTGGTGCATCCAATCGGAATAAAAAACGCGAAGCCAAGGTCAAAGCGCCGCGACTCACCGGTGTGGAACTCGACCGAATGCAGCTGCGACGGTTGGGACTCGTCGGAGGTATCTTGTCGGTATGCTTTGTGGCTGTTCTGGGCACATGCGCATACCTCCAAGGATGCGAACATGATGCTTTCAGAAAAGAGGCAGAAAAGAACTATCTACGCCGCTTACGACTCGATACCCAAAGAGGTGAGTTGTTCGATCGCAATGGAGAACGACTAGCGGCCTCGGTAGAGGTACCTACGATCTATCTAAATCCGCGAACGCTGCGTTCGAAGGCTACTGACCTCGATCTGCTTGAACACTGGCTGGCTGAGAACTTGTCCCTGGATCCAGAGTTCGTACGAAAGCAACTCAGCTCCAACGCCGACTTCCGTTATCTGAAGCGTCAAGTAACCCACCAAGAAGCGAAGCTGGTACACCACTTGGTCCGAGAACAGAAGCTTGAGGGTATCTACGTCACGTCTGAAGCAAAACGCTTTTATCCAAAGCGTGAACTGGCTGGACAGGTTCTGGGCGTTGTTGGCTTTGACTCGACCGGACATGAGGGCCTTGAGCGGGCCTATGACCGACAGCTGAGAGGCAATAAGCTCACCGCTAGATACCACCGAAACAGCCATGGCCAATACGCCATGGTGGAAGCATTGGGGCGTGTCGAACCAGAAGAAGGTCGTTCACTTCAGCTGACAATCGATGAAAATATTCAGGCAGTTGCGGAAGAGGAACTTGAACGTACAGTCGTATCCTCCATGGCCCTTTCAGGGGTTGCCGTAGTGTTAGACGTCGCCACTGGCGATCTTCTCTCGGTGGCGCACTATCCGCGGTTCAATCCAAACAACTACCGGGAAATCATTCGTCAGGATGATGACCAAGAGGCTGCCTTCGAGACGCTGAAACGACGGTTGATTTCCGAACTACGAGAGGCACCAGAAGATGAGGACCTCATTCAGGCTCTAAAGCACCTAAAACCGTCGATACAAAGGCGACGTAACCGAGCCATCGCCGACATATTTGAGCCTGGCTCCACTTTCAAAATATTCACGCTGGCGGCTGCATTAGAAGAGCGCATTGTCCGGCTTGAGGATGAGATTGATACGGAAGGCGGTAGGTACAAAGTCGGTAAAAAGTGGATTAGCGACACGCACCGAAGCAATGAACCATTATCGGTTCGTGACCTCGTGAAGTTCTCATCAAATGTTGGATTCATCAAGATTGGTCAAATGCTTGGCCGCGACCGATTACATTCCTACCTGCGAAATTTTGGTTTCGGATCTCCGTCGGGATACGGCGGCATGTCAGACTCTCCGGGAGTCCTACGACCGCCGCGAGACTGGCCAGATATAACCTTGGCGAATATCTCATTTGGACAAGGTGTCGCTGTGACAGCAGTACAGCTTGCTTCGGCCACTGCAGCGTTGGGTAATCGGGGTGTGCTAATGCGTCCTCGTATCGTATCCGCACTCATGGACTCCGAAGGTAAAATCGTTGAGCGTATTCCGCCAAAACCAATCCGCCGAGTGGTTTCTGAAGAAACTGCACACCAAGTCGTTGAAGCGCTTTCAAGTGTTGTCGAGCCCGATGGGACAGGAGCTCGTGCTTGGATGTATGACTACAACGTCGCAGGGAAGACAGGTACCGCTCAAAAACCCGATTTCCTCGGTGGGTACGCCGAGAATAGATGGGTAGCGAGCTTTGTCGGCCTTGCTCCAGCAGAGCGACCAAAACTTTGTGTGCTGGTTGCAGTAAATGAGCCTCAAGGGCTGTACTATGGCGGCCGGGTAGCGGCTCCTGCATTCCGGTCTATCACTGAACGCGCCCTGAACTATCTGGACGTTTCGCCATCGTATGGCGCGCGCCAACGTGTTGCGCGTGAGAATATTGTAGCTCAACTAGGTGAACCCGATCCAAGCGCCGAAGGCGCGTATTACGATTGGCCGGCAGACACACAACCTGGCGTCGATCCGAATCGACCGAATGAAGTCGCGGTCCCTGACTTTGCAGACCTAGGTATTCGCGGGGCGGTAGCTCTGGCGCATAAACAATACTTGTCCATTGAAGTAGACGGCACAGGTACGGCTGCTGGGCAATCTATTCGGCCAGGAACCTTAGTTCCTGCGTGGACCACCGTGGACGTATTCTTCCGGCCTGCTCAAGATTTGGGAGCCCCCCTCGAGGAGGTAGCACCATGATACTGAGTGAATTGATCGAAGGGGAATTAGTAACCAGTACCCACGGTGATTTGACCGTCAATATATCGGGTGTACGTACCGACTCACGTAAAGTACGAGAAGGGGATATCTACTGCGCACAAGTCGATCAGTACCACGATGGTATGGCCTATATCTCCGATGCTGTCGCTAAGGGGGCAGCAGCTATTGTGTGTGAATCAGCCCCCGCACCGTTACCAGACACCAGCTGTATCATCGTGCCTAATGCTGCAATCGCAGCGGCAAATCTCTCATCCCGATTACTTGGCTATCCCTCACGGCAGCTGGAGTTGGTTGGCGTAACAGGCACCAACGGAAAAACCACTACTGCTCTGATTCTCCGAGCAATATTGGCGGTCGCGAGAAAAAACTGGGGCGTGGTAGGAACAACCGTAGGCGCACGCTGGCTAGATCGGCACGTCCAAACCGGACTGACCACTCCGGAGGCACCTGAACTACAAGCGATTCTTGCAGCCATGGTCAGTGACGAGGTGGATGTCTGCGCGATGGAAGTGTCATCGCATGGTATTGCACTACATCGCGTTGCTGCGTGTGAATTTGCCGTCGGCATTTTCACTGGACTGGGACGAGACCATCTCGACTTCCATGAATCTATCGAAGCCTACGCCGACACGAAAATAAATTGGTTACTCGGGGAGGTGCAGCAGTCCCAGACTCTTAAAGGACTTGTTGCCCCTGCGGACGACCCTTACGGACAGGAAGTGCTTAGTGAGTTTCGATACCCGACGATGACATTCGGATTCGACGACTCCGCGGATATCTATCCGATTGATTTAGAACTGACTCCTAGTGGTACGAAGGGCCGAATTAGCACCCCGATCGGCACATTGACGATAACGCTCAAACTACCCGGCCGACATAACCTACGAAATGCAATGGCCGCCATCGGTGCCGCGCTTCTATTGGATATTGAACCGATCGATATTGTCGACGGATTGATGCGAGTACCTACCGTGCGCGGGCGATTTGAAACCGTCCCGAACACACTCGGACTCAATGTACTTGTTGACTATGCGCACACCCCAGATGCACTTGAAACGGCCATCAGTTCACTTCGAGAGCTGACAGCGGGTAAAGTCATTACCGTCTTCGGGTGTGGCGGCGATCGAGATAAATCCAAGCGTCCCGAAATGGCGCGTGCGGTTCACGGCAACGCGGACATCACTATCGTCACGTCGGATAATCCGCGTTCAGAGGATCCGCATCACATAGTCTCCGATATACTCACAGGGATCCCCTCTGGCAGACCAGAGAACTCCGTTGTAGTCGAGATTGATCGACAAAAAGCAATAGAAAAGGCGCTCGCATTGGCAACGCCCGCCGACGTAGTGCTTATCGCCGGTAAAGGACATGAAACCGTACAGGTGATCGGTAGCGAATCACTGGCCTTCGATGATGTTGCAGTAGCACAACAACTCATGAACACGATGGAGGCCGCGAGCAGATGACGTGGACTGCATCCCAGCTAGCTGCCGCTTGCAAGGGCACCCTTTACGGCCCTGCAGATGCCAAGGTGCGCGCGGTATCAAGTGATACGCGAATGCTGGATGCTACGTCGCAGTCACTCTTCATCGGACTTCGGGGTGTAAACTTTGACGGCGATGATTTTGCCTCAGGCGCGCTACGCAGTGGGGCAGTGGGCGTGCTTGTCCATCAGGGACGCGTACCTGAGCTTTCGGATACACAGTTTGCAATCGAAGTAGATGATACCCTTTTCGCACTTGGTGAACTTGCGAAAGCGCACTTAGAATCGCTAGACGCGACTGTCATTGCCATTACTGGAAGTAACGGAAAAACGACCACCAAAGAGATGACTGCAGCGGCCCTCGAGCCCTACGGGACAGTCCACAAAAACCCGGGTAACCACAATAATCGCATTGGTCTCCCCCTAAGCGCACTAAATGCAGATGCGGATGTTGATTTCATCGTACTGGAGCTCGGTATGAATGAATTCGGGGAAATCAGTAGGCTCACAGAAATATGCCGCCCAGATGTCGGTGTGGTTGTGAGTATCGGCGCCGCCCACCTTGAAGGTGTCGGAACCATTGAAGGGGTCATCCGAGCAAAGGGAGAACTTTACCTCGGCCTCCAGTCAACGGCGGTTGCAGTCGTAGCTGCCGATGATGCGTATGTTGTAAAAGCTGCAGCCGGGACGGGCGCTCGTGTAGTCAATGTGGGAGCAAAAGCAGACGACGTCAGGGTCGGTACGATACGACGAAGAGGCATCGCTGGTCTCACCTCATCGCTTACCGTAGGTGGTAGCACATATGAACTCGAGCTCCGCTCTCTCGCAAGGCACGACATGCGGAATGGCGCGCTTGTTGCCGGTATTCTCCATGCCCTTGGCCTGGACCCCGCACAAGGTCTTCGCGCTCTCGAACGACACGAGGGAGTAGATGGGCGAGTTGATTGGCTGGTCGCATCAGGCGTCAACATCATTGATGACACCTACAATGCTAATCCCTCCAGCGTCGCGTCTGCACTCCGAACGCTAGGTGAAGTCGCCGGACAAGACCGTCGTATTGCAGTACTTGGCGATATGCTGGAGCTAGGCCCTGATGCATCAAACCTCCATCGGGAGGTAGGAGTACTCGCGGCTGATATGGGTGTAGATATCCTTTACGCCGTCGGTAAGCACAACGCGGAAATCGCCTCCGGATTCTATGGAGACAACGTTGTCTGTGCCAACGATGCTGACGAAATTACCAGCCACCTAACATCCATTGTTCGCCCAGACGATTGGGTACTGGTCAAAGGAAGCCGCGGGATGCGTATGGAGCGTGTGGTACACGCGCTCTCACAGGTTACAGGGGGGCGTGCATGAGTCAGCGCACTACCCGAACCATCATAACGTCGACAGACCAATTCACACCTGTACCGACTGCAGTAACACACTTCACGAGTGCTGGCCGCAGACCAGATGAGCATGCCATGCATGCGGTGGAACGACCGTTCGATGTATGGATTCTCTTTAGTGTGCTGATGCTCCTAGGCCTCGGCTCAGTCATGGTGTATTCCGCCTCTATCGGTGTTGCCGACATGCGATTCGACGATCCCAACAGATTTCTCCGAACCCACTCGCTCCATCTCGCAATTTCACTCGGGGCCTTCGTCGTCGGTATGACTCTCAACTACCAAGTGTACCGACGCTATGTGTACCATATCCTTGGGTTTTCAGTCGCCCTTATGGTTCTTGTCGTTGCGGGCTTAGGCGAAACACGTCACTTTTCAACTCGTTGGCTGAAGATCGGTCCCGTAGACTTCCAACCGTCGGAATTAGCAAAGCTCGCTTTCGTTATCTATCTTGCCTACAGCCTAGAGAAAAAGCTGGAGGATATGCGAACCTTGGCCATCGGGTTTCTTCCGCACCTGCTGGTATGCGTCATCCTCATTTTCTTGTGTCTTCTCCAGCCTGACCTCGGCACATGCCTTCTTTTGGGAAGTGTACTTTTTGGCATGCTCTTTATTGGGGGCACCAAAATAACCTACATCGTAGGTGTATCGCTGGTCGCTGTTCCTATGGTTGTGGGCTACATTGCCCGGTCGAGTAATCGAGTGGGCCGTATCATGAGCTGGCTCGACCCTTGGGCTGATAGGCTGAATACCGGATACCAAACCGTGAACGCGCTCGTAAGTCTGGGCTCTGGAGGACTGACCGGTCTTGGACTTGGTAATGGTCGCCAAAAAATGGGGTTCCTCACCCAGGGCTGGACCGACTTCGTATTTGCATCCATCGGGGAGGAGCTCGGACTCATAGGCTGCGCCTGCGTAGTACTCCTATTCCTCATGCTTTGCTGGAGAGGGTTCCGCGCGGCATGGCGAGCACCCGATCGCTTTGGCCGGTACATGGCATTTGGTATCGTTACCCTAATCGGCATTCAGGCAGCATTTAATATGGGCGTCGCGGTAGGGCTACTACCCACAAAGGGCCTAAACCTTCCCTTTGTATCCGGTGGTGGCTCATCGCTCCTGGTATCGTGTTTCGGCGCCGGTATCCTCATTAATATTTCTCGGTTCGCGGAACAGCCATCTACCTGGCAACCCTTGGACCCCACCCGACGGAAAACGCGCGCAAAGAAGCGCAAGAAAAGCGCACACAGGAAGCCACGGTCAAAAACAAGACGCCCGCTCCAGCAGAACCCTAAGACGTTAGGGCAAAACACTGGAGGTGTGAAATGAGCCTACTGTCTCGATTCTCCGGATCAGCGAAACAGAAACGCCGCGTAAAGCGTAATGCACGAAATGCGCGACAGCCATCGACACCTCTGCGCAAGCGGCTGCATGCACCACAAATACCTAGTCGCTTAAAAACCGGATGGGGGCGATTAACGTTTGGGACATCTTGGATGCTCCGCATGGTAGTGCGCTCTCTACCCTACGCTCTTATTGCGGTCATTCTTGCACTGGCTCCCGTTGCCGTCGTCTACGGATATCGGTACGTAACGGCTACACCAGACTTTCGCGTGCAAAATGTCCATATCGAGGGTCACCAACACCTGAGTGCCGAAGAGTTATTAGAGACTGCTGGAGTCGCACAAGCACCGAATATCCTGAAACTCGACTTACGGGAAGTAGAGTCCGCTCTCCTTGCACACCCTTGGATCGTCACGGCGACCGTTCGACGAGAACTCCCGGGTCAGCTGTCCATTAAGATAGTGGAACGCGTACCCGTCGCTTTGCTCGCATTGGACGGACCACTCTATCTGGTCGACAAGCAGGCTAATATTTTTACCCGGTCGGCCTCTAGCGAGCATTTCGACTTACCAATTCTCACCGGTCTAACTCGCAACGATCTTGCGGCTGAAGCAACATTGGACCGAAAAGCACTTACAAGAAGCCTGGTTCGGGGTGCACTTACCCTGATGGACGTCTGGCGGACAAGTTCAATCGGGCAACGAATCAACGTGAGCGAAATACATATGGACCCCCTCTTGGGTCTCTCCGTCATACTCGGAGAAGGATCCGGAATCCACCGGGGGAGCCTCATCAGGATTGGACGCGGGTCCGTACAGAACAAATTGGACAGGTTGGAGGCCATCATAGACCACGCTGCTGCCGAAGGTCGCAGCATCGCCAGAGTCATGTTGGACAACAACACGGACCCATCAAGAGTCGCGGTGAGCTTCAAGGCAGGAGTCCCGTCGACGAAAGAAGTACAAGAGGCATCCAACGAGGGTGCTGAGACAAGTTCCGGGGAGCAAGCCGCGGAAAACCAGAGGCCAGGGGGTCGGTCTCAAAGGTCAAAGCGGAATGACAATTCAAGGTAGCAGAAAGCCAAAGGAGTTGGCGTGGGAACGAACCGCGACGAAGTAATAGTTGGACTCGACATCGGCACAACGAAAGTTTGCTGTATCGTCGGAGAACGTACCGAAGGTGGTATCGACATCATAGGTATCGGAACCTCTGCATCGCAGGGGCTTCGAAAGGGTGTCGTAGTCAACATTGAGTCCACAGTGGCTGCCATACAAGAGGCGGTCGAAGAGGCTGAACTCATGGCAGGTTGTCATATAGGCAACGTGTATGTTGGCATCGCCGGTGCACATATTCAAAGTCTCAATAGCCGGGGTATTGTCGCTATCGGCAAAGACCGGGAGGTCAGTGACGCGGATATAAACCGTGTCATAGAGGCGGCACGAGCAGTAAACATACCGTTGGACCGACAAATCATACATGTCATGCCTCAAGAGTATGTGATCGACGAAAACGATGGGGTCAAAGAACCTATCGGCATGAGCGGAGTTCGCCTCGAAGCAAAGGTACACATCGTCACAGCCGCGAGCACTTGCGTTCAAAATATTGTGCGCTGCTGCAACCGGGTGGGATTGACGGTCAATTCAGTCGTATTAGAGCAGATCGCTTCGGCCGAAGCGTGCCTTGATCCGGATGAAAAAGAACTCGGCGTTGCGCTTGTAGATATTGGTGGTGGCACCACCGACATTGCCATCTACTACAATAAAGCCATTGTCCATACGGCAGTGATCCCCATTGGGGGTATGCATGTATCGAACGACATCGCAGTGGGTCTACGGACGCCGAGAGGCGAGGCCGAAAAGATAAAGATGCGCGAAGGATGCGCACTCACAAGTCTCGTGGGCGAGGACGACGAAATCGAAGTCCCAGCAGTGGGTGGCAGAAAGGCTCAACAGCGGTCACGCCAGATCCTCTGTGAAATCATCGAACCTCGAGTCGAAGAAATCTACATGCTGGTACAACGTGAAATTCAGCGTTCTGGATTCGAAGACCTCATTTCCAGTGGCGTCGTTCTCACGGGCGGTGCCAGCACCATGACGGGTATGGTGGAGCTTGCAGAAGAAGTACTCGATCTGCCCGCACGGATGGGAAGACCAGTATCCGTCGGAGGGCTCGTGGATGTCGTTGGAAGTCCGAAATACTCGACGGGAGTTGGGTTGGTCGCTTACGGCTTCAATCACGGCCAGCCAGTCTCATCACGTAGTCAAGTATCTGCACGGCAACCCGGTGGGTTCAAACGCGCAATGAACAAAGTCGGAAATTGGTTCCGAAAGATCGTCTAGAAAACCTTTTTACATAATCGAGCGGCGCCGTCTGGCCACTAATTGACTGCTTCGCTCACACTCAAACCGCTTCCAGGGGAGCAAAACTTCATGTTCGAATACGCACAACAAACAACAGCTGGCGCCAACATCAAAGTGATCGGAATCGGTGGTGGCGGTGGCAATGCACTCAACAATATGATCTCGGCTCAATTAGAAGGAGTCGAGTTCATTGCTGCAAATACCGACTCTCAGGCGCTAGCTCAAAACCTTGCCGCAGTAAAAGTCCAGCTCGGCGATAAGCTGACCCGTGGTCTCGGGGCAGGAGCCAATCCTGAGGTAGGCCGTAAAGCGGCAGTGGAAGACCAACAGCACCTACTAGAGCACATCGACGGAGCTGATATGGTGTTCGTCACCGCCGGTATGGGTGGTGGAACCGGTACTGGTGCAGCGCCTATCATCGCAGAGGTAGCTCGTGAGACGGGCGCTCTCACCGTTGGTGTGGTCACCAAGCCGTTCCCATTTGAAGGGAAGCGGCGTATGGCATCAGCTGAAGAGGGAATTGAAGAGCTTCGACAGGCGGTAGACACGCTGATCGTGATTCCGAATGAAAAGCTACTGGAGCTTGCGGGACCGAAAACGTCTCTGCGTGAAGCGTTCTCAATGGCTGATGCAGTGCTGTTAAACGCCGTTCAGGGCATCAGTGACCTCATACTAGTCCCAGGCCTCATCAACGTTGATTTCGCCGACGTAAAAACCATCATGGCAGAGAAAGGTAAGGCCCTAATGGGATCCGGCGTCGGAGAAGGAGAAAACAGAGCAGTCGTAGCCGCTCAAATGGCAATAAGCAGCCCACTCTTGGAGGATGGGAGCATCCGAGGCGCTACCGGCATTCTTGTGAACATTACCGGTGGCCCTGACCTCGGGTTACAAGAAGTCAGCGAGGCTATCGATGTCATCAACGAAGTAGCTGATGATAACTGCAACATCATCTTCGGCTCCGTGATCAATGCTGAAATGGTTGATTCCGTAAAGATTACTGTTGTCGCGACCGGATTCGACACTGCTGCTCCACAGCAGCTCGATACCTGGTCACGCCGGTCATCTCGATCGACTGGCCGACAAACGCAATGGCAGAAACCCGCCAATACGTCTCGGACCCGTCAAACCCGTAGCGCGGGTGGGGAAGAACATGTTTATGTTGGTGCACCTCAACGACAGGCTGTGCAATACGCCGAAGCACGGGCTGCTGAGCCACCGGCCGTACCTCAGCAAAGTACGCAGTCCGTTGAAAGCACCGATTATGATCTGCCCACGTATCAGCGTGCACGAGGTAATGACGGCCAGACACAGCACCATGGACCCAAAGAATACAACCCGTTCTCAGAATCCGATCAAAGCGAGTTCGACACGCCAACATTTCTTCGGAAGTAATTGGCAGTCACATGCGGCACGGTAGCCGGCCCCAGCTCTGAGAGCTGCCGTGCCTTCTGATTAGCGGTGGCGACCTGGACAATACAACTCCCACGGTATCGCTCTAGGTCGCCGCTGCTCCTTCAGTAAATCAGGTGACGCTGATATTCGTTCACCATGGGTTTCACCATCAAAAGTCGCCGCATTCGGAAATACGGAACGGATGATTCTGGTCCCGATAGTGCCCATGTACTGAAATGCTATCAGACCGAGGCTAGCTCTATGCCATCACCTTTTCAAAGGTAATGCGCTCTATCTTCGCATCCTCATGCGGCTTATCGCGGCCATCACGTGGAAGGGCAGCAATCGCCTGTACGACATCCATTCCTTCTGTAACCTCACCAAATACTGCATGCCGATTATTCAGGTGAGGTGTGGGCCCCAGCGTTATGAAAAATTGAGAACCGTTGGTGCCCGGTCCAGCATTCGCCATCGATAGAATTCCTGCCTTATTGTGGCGAAGGCTCGGATGAAATTCATCATCAAAATTATAGCCTGGACCGCCAGTACCCGTACCCAGCGGGCAGCCTCCCTGAATCATGAAACCGGGTATTACGCGGTGGAATGTAAGGCCGTCATAGTACGGCCGTGTGGTGTCATCGCCTGTCGTGGGGTCTTTGAAGTCGAGCGTGCCTTCCGCCAAGCCAACAAAGTTGGCCACCGTACGAGGAGCTTCACTTGCAAACAAGGTGATCCAGATCGTTCCGTGATTTGTTTCTACGGTTGCGCGAACCTCTTTTACGCCCGGCATTGGATCAATTTTACGGGTATTCTTCCGCCTAAACATCACTATCTCCCTTGATAATATTGGGGTGCGTTATTTGCACCGCATTGATTTAGCGCGCGCTTTCCCTCGGGCAGCGCGCTTCAAGTGCTTGAACTCGCCTAAATGGCGATACATTGCTCGTGCCTTGGCACACTGCCCCCAAAGATTGAGGGTTTCGGCTGACTCCCAAAGAACGATATCCAGGACTGGCGGTTTATTCTTACGAGCCACGGAGGCATATTTTTTATAAACACTTGAGTATTCGCGGAGTGCTTGCTTGTACCGCTTTTGCTGTCGGTATGAGCGCGCAACTTGAATAGTGGCTAAATCGACCTTTTTGTGTGGCTCAAAATGCGTAAGAAAGTGCCTAAATACTGCTCGTGCAAGGTCATACTGTCCGGCCGCGAAGGCCTGTACCCCATACTGAAACAGCGGCTCCGCTTCGTCCGGTAAATCCGGCGGAAGTACTATGACCGACAATCCAAATCGCTGATCGAGAAACTTCCCCATGGTTTTGACCTGTGCCGCCAGACGACCCGTCAGATGCTCCA